>CAMCJY010000026.1 GCA_945875225.1 Comamonas sp. lk
CCACCCTCACGGTGCAGCTGGAGTTTGCGATCTACATTGGCGTGGCTTTGTCATTGCTGCTTTACCTCAAGCGCACCTCGCAGCCCGGTGTGGACGATGTCAAACCGGTGCCTGGCCAGGTGCCACCGGCATTTAGCGCTGCCACGGGCCTGCCCGATTGTCCGCAGCTCAAAATTGTCCGCATCAATGGCTCTATTTTCTTTGGTGCGGTCAACCATTTGCAAGAAGCTATGCAAGCCATTGACACGCAAAACCCGGCGCATGTGCATGTGCTGCTGGTGGCCTCGGGCATCAATTTTGTGGACCTGGGTGGCGCGCAGTGGCTAGCGCAGGAGGCCCAGCGCCGCCGCGCGCTAGGCGGCGGTCTGTACATCTTTCACATGAAAGAAGAGCCCTTGGCCATGCTGCGCAAAAGCGGCGCTTTTGACGCCATCGGCGCAGCAAACTTCTTCACCTTAGGCGACGACCTGATACCCGCCATCAAAGCGCGCCTCAACCCCCTAAGCTGCGCCCAATGTACCGTGCGCGTGTTTGCGCCGTGTAAATAAAGCGCCCAGCGACAGCCTTGCGCAGCGCCCTGCGCCTTGGTGCAGTCGGCTGTCGGTTCGGCTTACTTGTAAAGCACTTCTGGCAGCCACATTCCGATGGCGGGGAACGTGTAGAGCAGGAAGATCGCAAACACTTGGATGGCCATGAAAGGCATCATGCCGGCAAAGATCTGGTTCAGTGTGACGTGCGGCGGGCTCACACCTTTCAAGTAAAAAGCTGCCATGGCCACCGGTGGGCTGAGGAACGCGGTCTGCAGGTTGAGTGCCACCAAAAGGCCAAAGAACAAGGGATCGATGCCGAAGTGGGGCAGCAAGGGAATGAAAATCGGCATAAAAATCACGATGATTTCGGTCCACTCCAGGGGCCAGCCCAGCAAGAAAATAACCACTTGCGCCAGGATCATGAACTGCAAAGGCGTCAGGTCCATGCCCAGCACCCAGGTGTTGATGATCTCTTGGCCACCCAACAGCGCAAAAGCCGCCGAGAAAATGCTAGAGCCCACAAACAGCCAGCACACCATGGCACTAGTTTTGGCCGTCAGGTACACCGATTCGCGCAGCACCACGTAGTTCAGGCGTCGGTAAGAGGCCGCCAGCAGCAAACCACCCAAGGAGCCCATGGCTGCGGCCTCGGTCGGTGTGGCCAAGCCAAACACGATGGTGCCTAGCACCGCCAAAATCATGATGGCCAAGGGGAAGAAAGAGCCTAAAAGCATCTTGAAGATCTCTAGCCGCACAAAGCTGAAATAGGCATAGAAGAGGGCCAATGCCACCGCACAACTGGCCAAACCGATCCAGAAAGACACTGGCGCAGGCCGGCGCTCGGCTTGGGCCACGGGGGCTTCTGCAGCAGCAGTGGCAGCAGCAGGTGACTCCGCCTTGACCGGCTCTGCGCTAGGTGCCGCATCTGCTTTGGCTACTTCGGCCACGCCCGGCGGTTCTTGCAAACCACCGGCTTCGGGCTCTGCCAAACCACTCACACTTGAGGCTTCTTCTGCGGCGCCGGTCGAATCAGCCAGATCGCCACCCATGGCCACCACGCCTGATACCGCCTCGACCGGCAGGGGTGCGGTGACTTTGAAATAAATAGTCCCCATGATCGCAGCCACCGCCAAAACTGGCATCAAGGCGATGCCCAGGTGGTTGAGCAATTCGCGCAGAGGTACAGCCGCATTGCGCTTGCCTTTGAGCGCACCGATCAAGCCGGGCAACACGGTGTTGCTGATGTCTTTTGACACCACTTGCGCAAACGCGGGCAAAGGCACGAAACGGTCTTCGGCCGACATGGGTGGCGCCATGCTGGGTTTGAGTTTGGCAATGATGACCACATACAAGACATACAAAGTGGCCAGCATGATGCCCGGGAAAAACGCACCGGCATACAACTTGACCACCGACACGCCTGCCGTCGCGCCATAGACGATCAACATAACCGACGGCGGAATCAGGATGCCCAGACAACCGCCTGCAGTAATGGCACCGGCTGACAGCTGAACACTGTAGCCTGCGCGCAGCATGGCGGGCAGCGCCAGCAAGCCCATGAGCGTGACCACCGCGCCCACAATGCCGGTAGCTGTCGCAAAAATAGCGCAGGTCACGATGGTGGCCACTGCCAGGGAACCCGGCACCCGGGCCATAGCCAAGTGCATACTCTTAAACAATTTCTCGATCAAGTTGGCGCGCTCAATCAGGTAACCCATGAACACGAACAAAGGGATCGAGATCAGCACGTCGTTGGACATGACCGAGTAGGCGCGCTGAACCATCAGGTCCAGGGTTTGCTGCACCGCCAAAGCGGGGTTTTGGCTTTTGTAGGCGATCCAGGCGAAGATCATGCCCATGCCCATCAGCGTGAAGGCCGTGGGGAAACCCAACATGATCGCCACCACCACCAAGGCCAGCATCAACAGCCCCAGATGGCCGTTGGCCATTTGGGAGGGTGCGGGCAACAAAATAAAGGCCGTCAACACGACCAAGGCCATGATCGTCAGGCCAAACCAGATTTCTTTTTTCATTATTTAGTACCCTTGCCAGCCGTCAACAGCGCATCGAGTTTGACGATGTCTTCGTCTTTGACGTTGACCATTTCCTTGAGTTTTTCGACATCGACCTCGTCCACATCGTCGCCCCGCTTAGGCCATTCACCTTTCTGGATACAAACAATGCAACGCACAATCTCGACAAGACCTTGGGCCAGCAGGAAAGCACCTGCAATTGGCAAAATGGTTTTAAAAGGGTAGACCGGCGGGCCGTTGGCTGTAACGTTGGAATGCTCGTTGATGGCCCAAGAATCTGCTGCAAAACCGTAGCCGGCATAAGCCAAAGCAAATACACCTGGAATGAAAAACAGAAAGTAAAGAGTCAAGTCAAACCAGGCTTGCAGGCGTGGCGGAAAAAAACCGTAAAGCACATCGCCGCGCACATGGCCATTCTTGGACAAGGTGTAGGCGCCGGCCATCATGAACAGCGAGCCATACATCATGCTCATGACGTCAAAAGCCCATGCATGGGGATTGTCAAGGAAGTAGCGGGAAAAAACTTCCCAAGAAATCATGAAAGTCAACGCCACAATCAGCCAGGAAAAAAACTGGCCAACCCAGGTGCTGACTTTGTCAATAAAAAGTAGCAGGTTTTGCATGAGAGAAGCACATAAAGAAATAAGCCATCCAGGATACCTGGATGGCCAAAAAGTAGAACCAGCCATCCAGGCAGTGCTGGATGGTTAGGAAGATAGATTTAAAAAATCAAGCTTTTTTCGCCCCAAAGAAGTGGCTCACCGCCATGCGTCGGCTGATGTTGGTGTCTTGGTCCCATTTCACTGCACGGATTGCAAACGCTCTTTGCGACTCCACAATTTCCTTGAACATTGGGTTTTCGGCAGACTTTTTCTCCAAAATTTCAGACCAAAGTTTGAGCTGGTCTTGCAAAATAGAGTCTGGTGTTTTGTAGAACTTTACATTGTCTTTGGTTTGCAACTCGATGTAGTCTTTGGAGTAACGGTCCACAGCCTTCCAAGACATATCAGCAGAAGCCGCTTCAGTCGCGCCGGCAATCACAGCCTTCATTTTGGCGGGCAACGCGTCGTACTTGGTCTTGTTGAACATGATCTCAAAGGTCTCAGCGCTTTGGTGGTAGCTTTGCAGCATGCACACCTTAGACACATCGGGGAAGCCCAAGAGACGGTCAGAAGTGGCGTTGTTGAACTCAGCGCCGTCGAGCAATCCACGATCCATCGCAGGCACGATCTCGCCGCCTGGCAAGGCGTTAACCGCAGCGCCCATGGCGGTGAACAGGTCAATCGCCAAACCGTTGGTACGGAATTTCAAACCTTTGAAGTCAGATGAATTGGTGATGGGCTTTTTAAACCAGCCCAAGGGCTGTGTGGACATCGGGCCGTACAAAAAAGACTGCACGTTGCCGCCGATCGACGCGTACAACTTGGCCAGCAACTCAGTGCCGCCGCCGTACTTGTGCCATGCCAACAGCATGTTGGCATCCATGCCGAAGGCCGGGCCAGAGTTCCACAAAGCCAATGCGTTTTGCTTGCCGTAGTGGTAGCCCAACACGCCGTGACCGCCGTCTAATGTGCCTTTGGACACCGCTTCGAGCAAACCGAAGGCGGGTACCACAGAACCTGCAGGCAACACTTCAATTTTCAGGTCGCCGCCCGTCATGTCATTGACTTTTTTCGCGTAGTCTAGGGCGTACTCATGAAAAATGTCCTTGGCAGGCCAGGTGCTCTGCCACCGCATGGAGATGGGGCCAGTTTGCGCTTTGGCGATCATGGGGGCAGACACTGCACCAGCTGCAATGGCAATGCCTTTAAGTAGGTTACGACGGCGTGGGGTTTTGTTGTCGGTCAAGATGGGCTCCAATCGATATGTGAAAAAACAAGCGGTAAATTATCACCTGAGACGCATTATGAGATCGCCGATTTGACCTGCACCTAGTAAAAACCCTTGCTTTGCGTGATAAATGTTCCAGCCTGCCGCAAAATAATTTCCAGATTCTGGAGCCGATTGCCGTGGCGTTCTTGGCTCAGCTCCCGCAGGTGGCGGCTATGACCCGTCTTGCCCAAGCCTAGGCCCAATGCGCCTTGCAAACAGGGGCGTACGGCGAAGGCGAATGCCGGCTTAGGCCGCCAGGCGTTGCTCCAACTGCGCTTTGGTGCTTTCGAGTTGCGCCGGTAGGTGGTAGGCCAACTGCTTAAACAACGCGGTGTGCAGAGCGATTTCGGTTTTCCAGTCGGCTTTGTCCAGGCTGGTGGCGGTGGCGAACTGGGCCTTGGTGAAATCCAGGCCGGTCCAGGTGATCTCGTCAAATGCCGGACTGATGCCAAAGCCGTTATCCACGCCCATGGATTTGCCTTCGATGCGCTCAATCATCCACTTGAGCACGCGCATGTTTTCGCCGTAGCCGGGCCATACAAACTTGCCGTCTGCGTCTTTGCGAAACCAGTTGACGCAGTAAATGGCTGGCAGCTTGGCTCCGGCTTGGCCCATCTTGTCGCCAATATCGAGCCAGTGCTGAAAATAGTCGCTCACGTTGTAGCCGGTAAAGGGCAGCATGGCAAACGGGTCGCGCCGCACGACGCCCTGCTGTCCCGCAGCGGCCGCCGTGGTTTCTGAGCCCATGGTGGCGGCCATATATACGCCCTCTACCCAGTTGCGCGCCTCGGTTAACAGCGGCACGGTGGTGGAGCGGCGCCCGCCAAAGATAAAAGCGTCGATGGGCACGCCATTGGCGTCGTCCCAGGCGCTGTCCAGCGCCGGGTTGTTGGTGGCTGCGACGGTAAAGCGCGAATTCGGGTGCGCGGCTTTGGCGCCGGTTTCTTTGGCGATTGCCGGTGTCCAGTCGTTGCCTTGCCAGTCGATTAAATGCGCGGGCAATTTGCCATCGTCTTTTTCCATGCCTTCCCACCACACATCGCCATCGTCGGTAAGCGCGACATTGGTGAAGATCACGTCATGGTCCAGGCTGGCCATGCAGTTGGGGTTGGTGTGGTGGTTGGTTCCGGGCGCGACGCCGAAATAACCCGCCTCAGGGTTGATGGCGTACATGCGGCCATCGCTGTGGGGCTTGATCCAGGCAATGTCATCGCCGACGGTACTGACTTTCCAGCCCTCAAAGCCTGCGGGAGGCACCAGCATGGAGAAATTGGTCTTGCCGCAGGCGCTGGGGAAGGCCGCAGCCACATGGTATTTTTTGCCCTGCGGATTGGTCACACCCAAAATCAGCATGTGCTCAGCCAGCCAGCCGGTGCTACTGGCGCTGGCATCGGCGCGGCCCATGGCCGAGGCAATGCGCAGCGCAAAGCATTTTTTACCCAGCAAAGCATTGCCGCCGTAGCCCGAGCCGTAAGACCAAATTTCTCGCGTTTGCGGATAGTGCACGATGTACTTGGTTTTGTTGCACGGCCATTTCACATCGGCCTGGCCTTGCGCCAGGGGCGCGCCTACGCTGTGCATGCAGGGCACGAAGTCGCCGTCAGCACCCAGCACCTCGTACACCGCGCGGCCCATGCGGGTCATGATGCGCTGGTTGACCGCTACATACGCGCTATCGCTCAGTTCTATGCCGATGTGCGCGATGTGCGAATCCAGCGGCCCCATGGAAAAGGGCACCACATACAGGGTGCGTCCGCGCATGCAACCGTCAAACAAGGGTTGCAAAGTGGCGCGCATCTCGGCCGGTGCCATCCAGTTATTGGTGGGGCCGGCGTCCTCTTGGTTCTCGCTGCAAATATAGGTGCGCTCTTCTACGCGCGCCACATCGCTGGGGTCGGACTGGGCCAGGAAGCTGTTCGGGCGTTTGGCCGGATTGAGCTTGGTAAAGGTACCGGCATCGACCAGGCGCTGGCAGAGCATCTGGTATTCCTCTTGCGAGCCGTCGCACCAGTGGATGGCGGCCGGTTTGCACAAAGCCACCATGTCGCTCACCCAGGCGATCAGGCGCTGATTTTTCACATAGGCAGGGGCTTTGAGGTCCAGTCCGAGCGTGGAGCTTGCGTTCATGGGAGGTACTCCTAAAGTTAAAAACCGGGTTTGCTACAGCCCCCGTCACGCGACCGACCGGGGCTATGGCAAACCGCCGCAGGCACGCCTGCGGGGAGTCGATTTTAGGAAGGGGTACTTAAGTTACAAGCCGGTTACGAACAATAGTTATGCTTAAACCGCATGACCCTATAGCCCTCTCCAAGGTCGCAAAGCTTGCTTTGTGCCCGTTTTGGCCGGTCTTAGGTCCCCAAAAAACCGAACGCGCAGGGCGTGCTCAGGGCTGAGTCAGGGCTTTTTGGATGTCTTTGACCAGGCCGCTGCTGTCGGGCTTGGTCATGCTGGAGTAACTGTCGATGAGCTTGCCATCGCGCCCTACCAGGTATTTATAAAAATTCCACTTCGGGGTGCCGCCACCGGCCTTGGCTAGCTCGGCAAACAGCGGGTTGGCGCTTTTTCCGCTGACCACGGTTTTCTCGAACATCGGAAATTTCACCCCGTAAGTGTTGTAGCAAAATTCGGCGATGGCCTTGCCCTTGCCCGGTTCTTGCTCGCCAAAGTCATTGGAGGGGAAGCCCAGCACCACCAGGCCTTTGCTGCCGTACTGGGCATAGAGCTTTTCCAGCCCTTCATATTGCGGCGTAAAGCCACAGTAGCTGGCGGTATTGACCACCAGCAGCACTTTGCCAGCGTACTGGCACAGGTTTTGGGGGGCGTCGTCCTGCAAGCGGTTAAAGCTTTTTTGCAAAATAGGCGGGCAGGTGGCAGGAGTCTCAGCGGCGCTGGCCGCGCCACTGCCGGCGCAGCACAGGGCTATCAGCAGGGCAAAAAGGCGCCCTTGGAGCGGGGAGAACAGGGAGCTAAAAGTCATAAAAATACCAAAGCCTTAGGTGTACTGTGGGTCGTCGTAGCGAGGTGTCAGAGAAAGGCAGGCTGCCTAGGCCATGCTGACCGCGATAAAGGCCAGCAAGAATATGAGTACAGCGCCGCCGATGGGCAACACGATTGGCATCATGGGGACGATGTCTTCGATGGGGTCATGTTCATGGTCTTCAGGGGGCTGGGAAGGAGCGCTGGACATACAAAGGCTTTCAAAAGTAGGGCCGCAGAGGCCGAATGCGAAACTGGATTTTAGTGGCAAGCGCTAGGCGCTGTAAGGACTGGCAGGCGAGATACACCCCGCGAAAACCTCCAAAGTCAAAATATTCGATAGTTTGTGTCAACCGCCCAACGGTCTGGCGCGTGATAGGTGAACGCCACTTTTCTTGTGGCGTTTGCGCCCTCAAGGGCTTTACTTCATGGCTGTTATGCAAAAAACCGCAATCCAAATGCCCGAAAAAGGCACTTACCAGTGGCAGTTGTTCAATTACTGGTCGGACGAATACCGCCAAACCCGGGCCGACCATTCGGCCTATATAGCCCTCAATTTCGCAGGTGCACTCGATGTCTGCCGCGCCAAAGTGCAGACGCTATTGCAACACCACCGCCAACACGCCTCAGACGCTGCCCAGGGTCCGCGTCACCACAAAGCCATTGCCCGCCTGCAAAACACCTTGAGCGGCGCCGCCCTGGCGTATGAAAGCAGCTTTCAGCGTCATTAAGTGCGCGGGCAAGCCTGGCGCTCCGGGGCGAAAGTCTTGACCAGCGCGCGCTACGATCCCTAGGCAATACCGCTGACCACCCACCAAACCCCGCATCGCGGGGTTTTTTATGCCCGTGCCACCACGCGCAATACCTCATCCGCATAGGCCTCCAGCTTTTTCACCCCCATGCCGCTGATCCCTTGCAAGTCGCCGATGGAGCTTGGAGCCAGCTGGGCAATGGCCGCCAGCGTGGCGTCGTGGAAGATAACGTAGGCCGGCAAATTGTGTTCTCGCGCCACCTCAGCGCGCCAGGCCTTGAGCGCCGCATAGCGTGCCAAGGCCGCGGCATCCAGGTCCACCGGCGCTTTCAGGGCCGAGGCGCTACCCGATCCCTTTACCTTGGCCGCCTTGGGCGTGGACAGCGACTGGCGCAGCCGCACCGCCTGCTCGCCTTTGAGTATTGGGCGTGCCTGCGGTGTCAGCACCAGGGTATTAAAGGCCTGCACATCGACCATCACCGCGCCCAGCGCCAGCAATTGGCGCAGCACGCCGCGCAATTGCAGTTCGCTCAAGGCCTGGCCGACGCCAAAGGTGCTTAGGCTTTCATGGCCGTGTTGCAGCACCTTCTCGCTGCGTTTGCCGCGCACAATATCCATCAGGTGCCCCGCGCCAAAGCTGATGCCGCTGTGTTGTTGGATGCGGTAAATCGTGGACAGCAGCATTTGCGCCGCTTCACTGCCGTCCCATACCGCTGGAGGCTGCAGGCAGTTGTCACAATTGCCACAGGCGCTGCTAGCCTGGCCAAAATAGGCGAGCAAGCGCACGCGCCTGCAGTCGGTAGCTTCGGCCAGACCCAGCAGCGCTTCGAGCTTGCCGCGCATCACCTGTTTGAAGTCTTCCTCGGCCGGGCCTTCGTCAATCATGCGCCGCTGGTTCACCACGTCTTGCAGGCCGTAGCACATCCAGGCGTTAGCGCTCAGGCCATCGCGCCCGGCGCGCCCAGTTTCCTGATAATAGCCTTCGATGTTTTTAGGCATGTCCAGATGCGCCACAAAGCGCACATCGGGTTTGTCGATACCCATGCCAAAAGCGATCGTCGCTACCATGATCAAACCCTCGTCGCGCAAAAAACGGTCCTGGTGTGTCTGGCGCACTTTGCTGTCCAGACCCGCGTGGTAGGGCAAGGCTTTGATGCCGGCCTGGCTCAGCATAGTGGCAATGTCTTCCACCTTTTTGCGCGACTGGCAATACACGATGCCAGCATCGCCAGCATGTTCGCGCTCGATAAAGCGCAGCAATTGGGTACTGCCTTCGCGTTTTTCCACGATGGTGTAGCGGATATTGGGCCGGTCAAAGCTGCTGATAAATGCGCGCGCTTGCTCCAGTTGCAAACGCTCCAGCACATCGGCACGCGTCAAGTCATCTGCGGTAGCCGTCAAGGCCATGCGCGGCACGCCGGGATAGCGCTCATGCAAGACGGTCAATCCCCGGTATTCGGGCCGGAAGTCGTGGCCCCATTGGCTGACACAGTGCGCCTCGTCAATCGCAAACAAACTCAGTTGTCCGCGTTCAAACAGCGAATCGAGTTGCGCCAAAAACCGCGAAGTGGTCACCCGCTCGGGTGCCGCGTAGAGTAAGGTGACCTCGCCGCGCAGCAGGCGCTGCTCCACCTGGTAAGCCTCTTCGCCCGACAGCGTGGAATTGAGAAACGCAGCGCGCACGCCCGCCTCATGCAAGGCGCCTACCTGGTCGTGCATCAGCGCGATGAGCGGCGATATCACCACTGTGATGCCATGCCCCGCACGCTGGCGCGCAATCGCAGGAATCTGGTAACACAGCGACTTGCCGCCGCCGGTGGGCATCAATACCAGCGCATCGCCGCCCTCACCCACATGCTCAATGATGGATTGCTGCGGCCCGCGAAAAGAGTCGTAACCAAATACTTCCTGCAGGATGCTCAAATAAGACAAAGGGGGAGCCGCTGGTGAATGGAAAAATGAAAAAGCCTGGCTTATCGCGTGCAGTAGCAAAGCGCACAGCCGAGGATTGTCCCCGCAAAGCCAAATACATCGCGCAACAGCAACCGGGGTCTTGCCAAGACCTGCAACGCAAACATCAGGCAGGCTTCTTTTGTGCCGCTGTCGCCGCCGCGCGTGCGGCAAACTCTTCGCGTAAGGCGCGTAGCTTTTCGCGCGGGTCTTCTTTGATGGTGGCCTGGTCCAAAGCCATCTCGGCAATAAAGCGGCTGGGCTGCGCGGCAATCGTGTCGCGCCCTTTTTTGCGCCGCCGCGTCCAGCTAACCGACAGCGTGCGTTGCGCGCGGGTAATGCCCACGTACATCAAGCGCCGCTCCTCTTGCAAGCGGGTGGCCAGGTCTGCGTGCGCCAGCGCGGTAGCGGCTTCGTCTGGTGCTTCATCGCCTGTTTTATCCGCACTGGCTTTGCCCGCCTCTTCCATCTTGAAAGGCAGCAGGCCTTCGGTCACGCCCACCAGCATCACGTGCGGCCACTCCAAACCTTTGGCGGCATGCAGCGTGGACAAGGTGACCACGTTTTGGTCTTTCTCGCGCTCGGTCAAGGTGGACAAGAGTGCGATGTTTTGCGCCACGTCCAGCAGGTTTTTGCTAGCGCGTTGCGTGATCAGGATGTCCTCGTCCATTTGCCCGCCGCAGCGCTGCGCCATCCATTCGCAAAACTCCATCACATTAGTCCATTTGACGGCAGCGATTTGCGGGCTGTCCTCGGTGTCGTACAAATGTTTTTCGTAGGCCATATCGGCCAACCAGGTCGTGAGAAACAGCAAGGCGTTTTCGGCCCCCTCGGTGTGTTTGGCGCGAAACTGCAAATCATTCACGCTGCGACCAAATTCATGCAAGCTGACCACCGCGCGGCTGGACAAGACCGAACCCAGCGAGGATGAAAACAGGGCTTCAAACAAACTCAGTTTGTAACGGCTGGCAAAGGTACCCAAGCTACCCAAAGTCTGGTGGCCTATGCCACGCTTGGGCGTGGTGACGGCGCGCAAAAACGCCGGGTCATCATCGTTATTGGCCCACAGGCGCAGCCAGGCACACAGGTCGCGGATTTCAGCGCGATCAAAAAAGCTTTGCCCGCCGGACACCTTGTAGGCAATACCTGCTTTGCGCAGGGCTTTTTCAAAAGGCCTGGCCTGGTGGTTGGCGCGGTAGAGCACGGCAAAGTCGCGCAGCTCTTTGAACTGCATGCCCGCCTGCGCCAGTGTTCCCTCGGCGCGCAAACTCTGGATGCGTGCCACCACGCGCTCGGCTTCGTGGTCTTCGCTATCGGCGTCCACCACACGCACCGGCTCGCCTTCGCCCAAATCGCTCCATAGATTTTTTGGGAACAGCCTGGGGTTGGCCGCAATCACATTATTGGCCGCGCGCAAGATGGCGGCGGTGGAGCGGTAGTTTTGCTCCAGCTTGATGACTTTGAGCGCCGCAAAATCCTGTGGCAACAAGCGCAGATTGTCCAGCGTGGCACCACGCCAGCCGTAAATACTTTGGTCGTCATCGCCCACTGCGGTAAAGCGCGCGGCGTCCCGCCCAGGCGCTAAGCTGCCATCGGGCTCACAACCGACCAGCAACTTGAGCATGGCGTACTGCGTGGCGTTGGTGTCCTGGTATTCATCAACCAGCACATGGCCGGCAAAAGCCTGCCATTGGGCGCGCACCTCGGGGTGCTCACGCAAGAGTTTGAGCGGCAGGCTGATCAGGTCGTCAAAGTCCACGCTTTGGTAGGCGCTCAAACGCTCTTCATAGCGCCCCATGATGACGGCCGCCTGGCGTTGGTCTCCATCGGCCGCCTGCGCCAAAGCCTGTTCGGCATTGAGCCCCGCGCTTTTCCAGGCGCTAATCGTCCATTGCCAGTTGCGCGCGGTGGCCGAGTCGGTGCTGCCACCGGCGTCTTTCAAGATGCTCGTTACATCCGAGGTATCCAAAATGCTGAACTGGGGTTTGAGTCCTAACACCGCGCCATGGCTGCGCAACATGCGCACGCCTAACGCATGAAAGGTGCAAATCAACACCTCTTGCGCGGCTTTGCCTATCAGTGTTTTGGCGCGCTC
>CAMCJY010000027.1 GCA_945875225.1 Comamonas sp. lk
CTGATGGCACAGGGCATTGCGCCCATGCACGGCATCCCGGACTGCCTGGATGCTATTGCGCATGCAGCGCGCATGGGCGCGGCGCGTGCCCGGTCTTCGGAATTGCATCCACTATCAGAACTGGTGCCGCTGGTTTGGCAGGCCAGCAACGGGCAGGTTGATGCGGCGGGTGTGCAAGCTGCGCAAAATTGCACTGCCAGCGGAGCGCCTTCGAACACACTGGACGAAGCTGCGGGCAAGCAGGCCTTGGCGGCTTTCGGCCTGCCGGCGCCGCGCGGCTTGGTAGTCAGCGCTGCAGAGGCGGCGGATGTCGCCGATAGCCTGGGCTACCCAGTGGTGGTCAAAGCGGTGTCGGCGCAGCTGGCCCATAAAACTGAGGCCGGCGGTGTGCAACTCAACGTGCAAAACGCCGAGGGCGTGCGCGCCGCTATGGCGCGTATGGCCGCGCTGTCTGACCGGTTTCTGATCGAGCAAATGGCCACGCAGGTGGTGGCCGAAATTATTGTGGGCGTGCAGCGCGATGCGCAGTTCGGGCTCTCGCTCACGCTGGGTGCGGGCGGAATTCTGGTGGAATTGCTGCAAGACGTGCAAACGCTGTTATTCCCCGTGGCTCGGGCGGATGTGCAAAGCGCGCTGCGCGGACTCAAAGCCTGGCCGCTATTGGCCGGTTTTCGGGGCAAGGCGGCAGGCGATGTAGAGGCACTGGTCGATGCCGTGCTGGCCATTGCCACCTATGCCCAGGCCAACGCGCACAGACTGCTGGAGCTGGATGTAAACCCTGTTTTGGTAATGCCCGAAGGCCAGGGCGTGCTGGCCGTCGACGCCTTGATTCGTTTAGCTGGAGAAGCCCATGGCTGAAGCCGTCAACTGCGTCGCCGAATGCGGCGTGCTTACCATTACGCTGGACCGGCCCAAAGCCAATGCCATCAACGTGCCCACCAGCCTGGCGCTGTACGCCGCCTTCCAGCAACTGCGGGACGACCCGGCGCTGCGCGTGGGCGTGATCACCGGCACCGGGCGCTTTTTCTCGGCGGGCTGGGATTTGGCCGGTGCCACCGAGGGCGAGGCCATAGACGCCGACCACGGACCAGGCGGCTTTGCCGGACTGACCGAGTTTTTTGATCTGGGCAAACCGGTGATCGCGGCAGTCAACGGTCTGGCCATGGGCGGCGGTTTTGAGTTGGCGCTAGCCGCCGACCTGATCGTGGCCAGCGAAAGCGCTGAATTTGCGCTGACCGAGGTCAAGCTGGGTATGGTGGCCGACTCGGGCGGCGTACTACGCCTGCCCCAGCGCCTGCCGCGCGCGATAGCGCTGGAACTGCTGCTGACCGGGCGGCGAATGGGCGCTGCCGAGGCGGCGCGCTGGGGCCTGGTCAATCAGGTGGTGGCGCCTGAGACTTTGATGGACGCTGCCAGCGCCCTGGCGCAGCAGATTGTTCAGGCGGCGCCACTGGCGGTGGGCGCAGTGATGGAAATCGTCAAAGCCACGGCGGGCATGCCGATCCCGCAGGCCTACCAGCTGCTGCGGGGCGGCACTTTACCGGTGTATCAGGCCATGCTGCGCTCAGAGGACGCCGCCGAAGGCCCAAGCGCTTTCGCCGAAAAGCGTCCCCCGCGCTGGTCGGGACGATAAGCACACGCGCAGTGCGGGGGGCTTTGGGGGTTCAGGGACTCAATTCCAAGAATTGTCTGGTGCGCACTTTATCGCGAAAAACCTAGGGAATGTGCCAATGCTTTTGCCTTTGGCGGCGGCAATAATTGAATTACTATGCAGCTTGAGCGTAAAGCTTATTGCACTCCGGTTCCACGTGGCTTTTTTGATGGCCAGCGGGAATATGTTTATAAATCTGCTTGGATTGGAGATCTTCAAAAATGGCAAATGTCGAACACAACAGCGAATCGGGCATCATCCTGGACCGTCGCCAAATCATTCTGGGCGCTTCAGCTGTAGGCCTGGCATCCACCTTGGGTGTTTCTCCCGCCTTGGCGCAAAGCGCCCCGAAAAAAGGCGGCACGCTGCGCATGGGCATGGAAGGCGGCTCGCCGTCCGACAGCCTGGACCCCGTGACCTATGCAGACTCCATCCCCATCACCATGAGCCTGATGCTGTGGAACAACCTGGTGGAAGTGGCCGACAACGGCGACGCTACCGGCGAACTGTTCGAGAGCTGGGATGTCAAGCCCGGCGCGGCCGACTGGACCTTCAATGTGCGCAAGGGCGTCACCTTCACATCCGGCAAAACGCTGGACGCTGATGACGTGATCTATTCCCTGAACATGCACCGCGGTGAGACCAAATCGCCTGCCAAAGCGCTTTTGGCCGACATCAAAGAGATCAAAAAGCTGTCTGCCACCCAGGTGCAAATCACCATGAACAAGGGCAACGTGGACTTGCCCTTCAACCTGAGCGATTACCACATCATCGTGGTGCCCAATGGTTTCAAAGACTTCAGCAAGCCCGATGGCACCGGTGCCTTCACGCTGGACGAATTCCAGCCTGGCGTACGCGCGACCTTCAAGCGCAAGCCCGGCAACTACTGGAAGCCCAACCGTGGCAACTTTGACCGGGTTGAACTGATTTACATCCAAGACGCCAACCAACGCACCACCGCCTTGCAAACCGGCACGGTTGACATCATCAACCGGGTGAGCCCCAAGACAGCGGCCCTGTTGGCCAAAAACTCGGCGATCAAAGTCTCGCGCACACCCGGCATGGGCAACCGCTTCTGCTTCGTCGCGCACAGCGATAAGTCGCCCTTCAATAACCAGGACGTGATGCTGGCACTGAAGTACGGCGTGGACCGCCAGAAAATCGTGGACAACGTCTATAGCGGCTACGCTTCTATCGGTAACGACAACTGCGTTGGACCGAAGATGAAGTTCTACAACCCCAATCAGACCATGAACCGCTTTGACATCGACAAGGCCAAGTTCCACATGAAGAAATCAGGCCACACGGGCGCGATTGAGTTGCAAGGGTCCGAAGGCGCGTTTTCGGGCGCTACCGATGCGGGTCAGATCTTCCAGGAGTCGCTGTCCAAGGCCGGCATCAACCTGGACTTGAAGCGCGTCTCGGGCGACGGCTACTGGGACAATGTCTGGCTCAAGCAGCCTTTCTGCGCGGTGTACTGGGGCAACCGTCCGACCATCGACAACCAGCTCACCTCGACCTTTTACGGCGGCTTGGGCAATCCCTGGAACGACAGCCATTTTGTGAATGCGGAATTCAGCAAAGCCTTGGAATCCGCCCGCATCGAAATCGACCAGAAAAAACGCCAAGACCTGTACTCGCGTTGCCAAGAACTGGTGTCGCAAAACGCCGGCATGATCAACTACGCGGTGCAGGATTACCTGGACGCGCACAGCACCAAGCTGCAAGGCCTGACGCCATCAGGCCGCTACGACATGGGCGATGACCGTATCCCTGAAAAAGGTTGGTTCGCCTAAATTTGCAAGGACGCCGCTCTGACAACCGGCGGCGTCGTTTTGTGAATGTTGAAAAAGGGCTGGGGCTTGCGTCCGGCCCTTTTTTTATGCTTTTTTTGGTAAGCTTGTCATGGGGTTATGCTACGCGTCGCGGTGCAAGTGCCGCCTCTTATTTTTAACTAACGATAGCTCGTCATGGCCAAGTTGATTGTGTACCGGCTGCTTTTGGGGATACTGACCCTGTTTGCAGTTTCGGTGTTGATATTTGTGTGTACGCAAATTTTGCCCGGCGATGTCGCTTCGGCCGTGCTGGGGCAAGGCGCAACACCCGAGGCGCTGATTGTGTTTCGCCGCGAACTGGGCTTGGACGTTCCCGCCCACCTGCGCTACTGGAATTGGCTGGTCGGCGCGCTGCGCGGCGACCTGGGTGTGGCACTGACCAATAAGCGCGTCATCATCGACGACCTGCTGCCGCGTTTGCGCAATACCTTGTTTTTGGCCGGCTATGCAGCCGTCGTCGCCATTCCCCTGTCTGTTGGTCTGGGCGTGTTATCAGCTATCAATGAAGGCAAGCTGTCAGACCGCTTGTCCAATATCCTGACCTTGATTGCGATCTCGCTGCCCGAGTTTTTTATCGCCTACCTGCTCATCATATTTTTCTCGGTTCAGTTCCACTGGTTCCCCTCCTTGGCCATGGTGTCCAACAGTATGAGCTTCGGTGAACGTGTGTTCCAAACCACGCTGCCCGCGATTACGCTCACGCTCTTGGTCGCTGCGCATATGTTGCGCATGACGCGCAGTTCGGTGCTCTCGGTGATGTCCACACCCTATATCGAAATGGCCTTTCTCAAAGGCGCGCCGCGTAAACGCGTCATCGTGACCCATGCCCTGCCCAATGCGGCTGCGCCCATCATTACCGTGATCGCGCTCAATATGGCCTATCTGGTAGTGGGTGTGGTGGTGATCGAAGCGGTGTTTGTCTATCCCGGCCTGGGCCAGTACATGGTTGATGGCGTGTCCAAACGCGATGTACCCGTGATTCAGGCCTGCGGCCTGACTTTTGCGACGGTGTTTGTGCTGCTCAACACGCTGGCCGACATCTTGGTCATTCTGGTCAACCCGCGTTTGCGCCACCAGCGCTAAGCCATTTTCGATTCGCTAAAGCCATGAAACTCTTCGGACACAAACTCACCGCCTCTGCCGCCTTTGGCATCGCAGTGGTCAGCCTGTTTATATTTATATCGCTATTCACGCCTTGGATCGCGCCCTACTCCGAATCGGCCAATGTCGGCGGCACCTGGGACGAGCCTTCGGTAAAGATGCTTTTCGGCGCGGACCAGATCGGGCGCGACATGCTGACCCGCATGATGTACGGCAGCCGGATGACGATTGGCGTAGCGCTGGCGATTACCGCCTTGTCTTTTTTGATCGGCATCCTGACCGGCCTGGTCAGTGCCGTGGTGGGCGGGGTGGTAGATGTGTTTTTCACCCGCTTGGTTGATGTCATGCTGTCCATCCCCAGCCTGATTTTTGCGCTGATTATTCTGGGCGTTTTTGGCTCGAGCATCCCCACCTTGATTTTGACGATTGCAGTGCTGGATTCGACCCGCGTGTTTCGCCTGTCCCGGGCCTTGGGCATGAACCTGACGGTGATGGAGTATGTGGAGGCGGCGCGCCTGCGCGGCGAAGGCCTGTGGTGGGTGATTACCCGTGAAATTTTGCCCAATGCCTGGGCGCCCTTGGTCTCCGAATTCGGACTGCGTTTTTGCTTTAACTTTTTGTTTATCGCCGGCCTGTCTTTTCTGGGCCTGGGCATCCAACCCCCGTATGCCGATCTGGGCGGCATGGTGCGCGAGAACGCCGCTGCGATTAACTTCGGCATGATGGCGCCGATTTACCCCGCCACCGCTATTGCGCTATTGACGGTGTCGGTCAATCTGGTGGTGGACTGGATGCTCTCGATTGATGCGCGGCCCTCGGGCGCGCAGGCCGAACTCTAAGAAAGACCGCAGGGTATGACTGATTCCACTATTTTGCGTATCAGCGGCTTGCGGCTGATCAGCGTCACAGGCAATGTCATTGTGGACCATGTTGATCTGCAACTGCAGCGCGGCGAGGTGCTCGGCCTGATCGGGGAAAGCGGTGCTGGTAAATCCACCATCGGCTTATCGAGCATGTGCTACGCCCGCGCGGGCTTGCATATCGCGGCAGGCGAAGTGGTGCTCGATGGCGTCAACATCCGGGCCTTAGATGCCGAAGGCCGGCGCCAGGTGCGTGGCAAGCGCATTGCCTATATCGCCCAATCCGCAGCCGCCGCTTTCAACCCCGCCCACAGCCTGATGGACCAGGTCTGCGAAGCGCCGGTGCTGCACAAACTGATGACCCGCCCCCAGGCCGAGGCTTGGGCACGCGAATTGTTTGTGGCCCTGGACCTGCCGGACCCACAAAACTTTGGTAGCCGCTACCCGCATCAGGTCTCGGGCGGGCAATTGCAGCGCGCTATGGCGGCCATGGCCATGTCTTGCCGTCCGGACGTGCTGGTGCTGGACGAACCCACCACCGCGCTGGATGTGACCACCCAAATTGAAGTGCTCATTCTCCTCAAGTCCCTGATCCGCCAGTACGGCACGGCGGCCTTGTACATCACCCACGATTTGGCCGTCGTAGCCCAAGTGGCCGACCGCATCAAGGTGCTGCGCCACGGCAAAGAAGTCGAAGAAGGCCTGACGCAGCAAATCCTGCACGAGGCGCGGCAGGACTACACCGCACGCCTTGTGGCAGTGCGCGGCGCGGCCGCCAGCGAGCGGGCCGTGGGCGCCACGGTGCAGCCGGAAACCGTGTTGAAGGTACAAGACTGCCACGCCTTTTACGGCGACTTCCATGTGGTGCGCGGCGTGTCACTGGACGTGCAGCGCGGCGAAACCGTGGCCGTGGTCGGCGAATCGGGCTCGGGCAAATCGACGCTGGCGCGCATCATCACCGGCCTGCTACCCCCGCGCAGCGGGAAGATTTTGTTTCAGGACAAGGCGCTTCCCGCCATGCTCAAACAACGCAGCAAAGAGCTTAAACGCACGATTCAGCTGGTGTACCAAATCCCGGATGTAGCAATCAACCCGCGTCAGACGCTGCGCGAAATCATCGGCCGTCCGGTGGAGTTTTATTTCGATGTCGGACGCGCCGAAGTCAACGCGCGAGCGAAGGAACTGATGACGCTGGTGGAGTTGCCTCAGGACTACCTGGAGCGCCGCCCGGGCCAGTTGTCCGGCGGGCAAAAGCAGCGCGTCTGCATCGCCCGCGCGCTGGCGGCCAAGCCCGACCTCATCATCCTGGACGAACCCACCTCGGCGCTGGACCCGCTGGTAGCCGAAGAAATCTTGACGCTCTTGCGTAAATTGCAGCGCGAGTTAGGCCTGTCTTACATCCTGATCACCCACGACCTGGACGTGGTGCACCGCATCGCCCACCGCACGGCTGTGATGTTGCAAGGCCAGTTTGTGGCCTTTGATACCACCGACAAAATCTTCGAAAACCCCGAACACCCCTACACCCAAAAGCTGATCACCGCGGTGCCCGAAATGCGCGTGGATTGGTTGGACGAGGTGTTGGCTAAGCGGCAAAAGGCGGCTGCATAAACAGCAGTGGCTCGCAAACTAAAGAGGCTCGCACTGCGAGCCTTTTTCATGGTGCCAAGCCCATGAGGCGCATACGCTGCACCCTCAGATATTCGAATCCGCAAACGACGCCTTACGCCGATTGACGTAGTCCAGGACGGCCTCGTCAGCGGCCTGGTCCAGGGCCGGGGCTTCGTATTCCGCCAGATTTTTCTTCCACAGGGAATTGGCGCGCACCGACAGGTCGACGCCGCCTTCGGCTTCCCATTGCTCAAAGCTGTTGTTGTCGGTAATCGGCGAGCGGTAAAACGCGGTTTCGAAGTTGGCCTGGGTGTGGGCGCAGCCTAAAAAGTGTTTGCCGGGGCCGACTTCGCGGATGGCGTCCATGGCCTGGCCGTTTTCGCTCATGTCCACACCGGCCATCAAGGTGTGCATCATGCCGGCCTGGTCGCAGTCCATGATGAATTTTTCATAGCCCATGGACAAGCCGCCTTCGAGCCAACCGGCGGTATGCAGCACAAAGTTGACGCCAGCCAGGCAGGTGGGAATCATGGTGTTGGCCGATTCGGAGGCCGCTTGCGCATCCGCAATCTTGGAGCCGCACAAGCCACCGCCGGAGCGAAAAGGCACCCCCAAACGGCGCGCCAGCGCGGCCATCACATACAGCACCAGTGCCGGTTCGGGCGTACCAAAAGTGGGGGCGCCCGACTGCATGGATACCGAAGAGGCAAAACTGCCCAGCACCACCGGCGCGCCGGGGTTGACCAGTTGCACAAAAGCCATGCCCGCCAGCGCTTCGGCCAGAGTCTGCGCGCAAGTACCGGCCACGGTAACCGGCGACATGGCGCCCGCCAAAATAAAAGGCGTGATGATGGTGGCCTGGTTGGCACGCGCATAGACCTTGGCCGCGCCCAGCATGGTCTCGTCAAAGGTCATGGGCGAGTTGGCATTGATCAGGCTAATACACACGGTGCGGTTTTTGCCGGTGGCCGGGTCGATAAAGTTGTCGCCAAACAGGCGCGCGGCCATTTCCACGGTATCTTGCGCTCGCTCGGGCTTGGTGACCGAGCCCATAAAGGGCTTGTCGCTGTACTTCATGTGCGCATACACCATGTCGAAATGGCGCTTGTTCACCGGCAAGTCCACCGGCTCGCAAATCGTGCCGCCGCTGTGGTGGATGGCGTTGGCCATATAGGCCAGCTTCACAAAGTTTTCAAAGTCGTGCAAGGTGGCGTAGCGGCGGCCCTTGTCTAGGTCGCGCACAAAGGGTGAGCCATAGGAAGGCGCAAACACCGTGTTTTTGCCGCCGATGACGACGTTGTGCGCCGGATTGCGCGCATATTGGGTAAATTGGCGCGGCGCGCTGGCTTGCACAATGGCGCGGCACATGCCGCCAGGAAAGCGCACGCGCTCGCCCGTGACTTCAGCCCCGGCTTTGCGCCAGATGTCCAGCGCTTCTGCGTCGTCACGAAAATCGATACCCACTTCTTCCAAAATAGTGTTGGCATTGCGCTCGATGATGGCCAGGCCCTCTTCATCTAGCACTTCGTAAAAGGGAATGTGGCGCGTAATAAAAGGCGCGGCCTGTACGCTACGGGCAGAGCGCAAAGCGCGCTTGACTTCTCGGCCTCCCGCGCTGCGGCGGGTGCGGGGCGCGCTGTCGGCGGCACTCAGGGTCACACTATCGTCCATGGCAAATCTCCAGTCGGTACAAAGCTCGGGGCATCGATGAGTATCCCCAGTGCCCAAGCCTAGCCCAAGTCATACTGCGACACCTACTTGCATCTAAACGCCAGAGGTCCTGTCGCACTGGCGTCGTGGCGCGTCGTATGGCGAACAATAGGCAGGTGCGCGCCCACTTCACAATCTATTTCTCCGGCTTTATAGGGTTTCATCCATGTCTTTAAGCGTTTTTGACCTGTTCAAGATCGGAATCGGCCCCTCGTCTTCGCATACCGTAGGGCCAATGAAGGCGGCTGCCATGTTCGCCAAAGCGCTGACGCAAGACGACATGCTGGCGGTCACCGCCCGTGTGGAGGTGCGTTTGTACGGCTCTTTGGGTGCCACCGGCAAAGGCCACGGCACCGATACCGCCGTGATGCTGGGCCTGGAAGGCCTGATGCCCGACAGCATAGACCCGGACAGCATCGATGCGCGGCTGAAAAAAATTCGCAAAGAAAAAGTCCTCCAACTGCAGGGCAGCCACCCGATTGCCTTCGCTGAAAAAAGCGATGTGCTGTTTTTGCGGCGCGAAACCCTGTCCTTCCACCCCAATGGCGTGAAGTTCATGGCTTTGGACGCCGCAGGAGCGCTGCTGCAGGAGCGGCGCTATTTTTCGGTGGGCGGCGGATTTGTGGTGTCGCAGGAAGACGCCGATGCCGAACACGCCGCCACCCACGAAGCGCCGCGCATCGTGGCCGACCGCACCGTGCTGGCCTATCCATTTTTGAGTGGCGACGCCTTGCTGGCCATCACCGCCAGCACGGGCATGTCGATAGCGCAAGTCATGCGCGCCAATGAGCACGCCTGGCGCACCGATGCAGAGGTCGATGCCGGCTTGGACGCGATTTGGGACGCCATGAAGGCCTGCGTGGCACGCGGCATACGCACCGATGGCCATCTGCCCGGCAACCTGATGGTCAAGCGCCGGGCTGCCGAATTGCACCGCAGCCTGAGCAGCCGTCCCGAAGAGGCACTGCGCGACCAGTTAACGATTTTGGATTTTGTCAACGTCTATGCCATGGCGGTGAACGAAGAAAACGCCGCTGGGGGCCGCGTGGTGACAGCGCCCACCAATGGTGCGGCGGGCATCATGCCGGCAGTCATGCACTACTACGAGCGCTTTATTTCGGGCGCCAACCAACAAGGCATACGTGACTTTTTGCTCACCGCTGGGGCGATTGGCATTTTGTACAAGGAAAACGCCTCCATCAGCGGCGCCGAAGTGGGTTGCCAGGGCGAAGTGGGCGTAGCCTGCTCGATGGCAGCGGCCGGGCTGGCAGCCGTGATGGGCGGCACACCGGCCCAGGTGGAGAACGCTGCCGAGATCGGCATGGAACACAACCTGGGGCTGACCTGCGACCCGGTGGGCGGACGCGTGCAGATTCCCTGCATCGAGCGCAACGCCATGGGCTCGGTCAAAGCGCTGAACGCGGCCCGCATGGCCATGCGCGGCGACGGCACCCACTTTGTGTCGCTGGACCAAGTGATCAAAACCATGCGTGATACCGGGCGCGACATGATGACAAAATACAAAGAGACCAGCCGGGGCGGGCTGGCCGTCAATGTGATTGAGTGCTGACCATCCCTATGCTTTCGCTGAAAATTCTGAGACCTTGGCTGCTGCTCAGCCTGTGCGCACTCACCGCTGCGTCTGCCGCCCTAGGCCAAGAGGCGCAGGCCTGCAGCAGCTTATGCCGCTCGGAAAAAGCGCAATGCAGTAAAAACAAAGGTCCTAACGCCTGGCTTGGCGCCGCGACCTTGTTTTTGCACGACTCCCTGAGCGCGTGGCGCACACGCAGCGGCACCTTGACCGACTCCTCGCAATGGCTGCAGCAGCGCAGCGACAACGATAGCGACCGCAAAAGCGCCACCCAAGAGCTGCAACAGCAGTGCGAAAACCAATTTATGCAATGCGCGCAGGCCTGCACGGCCAGCACTGTGCCCGCCGCGCCGTCTTCATCACCTCAGCCGCAATGAAAGTATTCCTGTGAGCCATTTTTCTATTTTCGCGCTGGCGCGCAACGCCATGTCTTACCACGAGAACTGGCAAAAACAATGGCGCAGCCCCGAGCCCAAATCCAGCTATGACGCCATCATCGTCGGTGGCGGCGGCCACGGCTTAGCCACCGCTTATTACCTGGCCAAAGAACATGGCATGCGCAACATCGCAGTCGTCGAGCGCGGCTGGCTAGGCGGCGGTAACACTGCGCGCAACACCACCATCGTGCGCTCCAACTACCTGTGGGACGACGCCACGCATTTGTATGAAAAAGCCTTGCAACTGTGGGAAGGCTTGTCGCAAGACCTGAACTACAACACCATGTTCAGCCAGCGCGGCGTGATGAATGTGGGCCACTCCCTGCAAGACATGCGCGACATCGAACGCCGCGTCAATGCCAACCGCTTGAATGGCGTCGATGGCGTGGTGCTGACGCCCGCGCAAATCAAGGCCATGGTGCCCATCATGAACACCAGCGACAGCCTGCGCTACCCGGTCATGGGCGCATCCTTCCAGCCGCGCGGCGGCGTGGCCCGCCACGATGCGATTGCCTGGGGCTTTGCACGCGCAGCCGATCGCCTGGGCGTGGACATCATCCAAAACTGCGAAGTCATTGGCGTGCAGCGCGAGGGCGATCAGGTCGTGGGTATTGAGACCACACGCGGCGTGATCAAGAGCAAAAAAATCGGCGTGGTGGCAGCCGGGCATAGCAGCGTGATTGCTAGCATGGCCGGCATCCGCCTTCCGCTGGAAAGCCACCCGCTGCAAGCGCTGGTATCCGAGCCCATGAAACCGATTTTGCATACGGTCGTGATGTCCAACGCCATCCACGCCTACGCCAGCCAGTCCGACAAAGGCGACTTGGTGATTGGTGCCGGCATAGACGCTTATGTGGGCTACGGCCAGCGCGGCAGCTTCCCCATCATCGAGCATACGCTGCAAGCGATTTGCGAACTCTTCCCCATCTTTCGGCGCGTGCGCATGAACCGCCAATGGGGCGGTATTGTGGACGTGGCACCCGATGCCTGCCCGATTATTTCCAAGACCCATATCCAAGGCCTGTACTTCAACTGTGGCTGGGGCACCGGCGGCTTCAAAGCCACCCCCGGCTCGGGCTGGGTGATGGCACACACCATGGCGCAAGACCGGCCACATGCCCTCAACGCAGCTTTTGAACTCAATCGCTTTAACACCGGGCACCTGATTGATGAGCACGGTGCGGCGGGTGTGGCGCATTAACGCGGAATTTAAGTATGGGTTTTTATCGTGTTTCTGATGTGAAGACTGGGGGGAATTTCCTCCGTCTTTCGTTGGGAGTTAAAGAAGATTTTCCCTGTGGGACTTTGTTTTGCCCCCCGCTTCCCCTCCGCCCCTTCACCCCCGCTGGGGTGAAGAAAAGCTTTTATTTGTCCCCCC
>CAMCJY010000028.1 GCA_945875225.1 Comamonas sp. lk
CCGGCTTGCAACAGGGGCACGAGTACGCGCTGGCCGGCATCGCTGTCCAGGCTGTAGCGCGGGCCTGCGTCGTAAAGCAAGACATGCTTGTGGGTGCGCACCAAGACCGCATTACCTTGGCCGACATCGGCGGCAATCAACTCAAACTGGCCCGGCGGCGGCGCTTGCGGGCGCCACACGCCGAGCGCCAGCAGCAAGGGCAGGCCCATGCATCGCAATGTCCAGGGCAAGGGTAGGGCAAGCACCAGCGCGCCCAGTCCCGCGGGCAGCGCCAACCACCAAGGCGGCACCGGCAAGGCCAGCACGGCCAAAGGCCACCCAGCCATGGTTTGCACCACGGCCAGCCACCAAGCGCAGGCCGGCGCCGCCACTTGCCACAAAGGCTCGAGCAGCACCCCGGCCAAGGCCAGCGGCGTAATCACCAAAGTGACCCAGGGCACGGCCAATAAATTGGCCAGCAAGCCCACCAGCGATAACTGACCGAACAAGGCAATGCTCAAGGGCGCCAGGGCGAGCGTTATCGTGCCCTGCTCGCGCAGCATGCCGCGCATGGCTTGCCCGAGCGTCCTAAGCCAAGCAAAAGCATGCGCCATTGGGCCAGGGGCGGCTGGCGCTTGCGCATCGCGGGTGAACAAGTCGTCACGCGGGTCCGGTCCGGCGGGGCTTGTATCGCTGCGCGTACCTGGCGCGGCGCGGCCTGCGCTTGTCATAGCACTGCCGCCATGCGCAGGCGGATGTCCGTCGGTCGCGAACAAAACTGCCACTGCCACAAAGCTCAGCCAAAAGCCGGCCTGCAAAAGCGACCAGGGGTCATAGACCACGACCAGCAGCAAAGCCAAAATCCAGACGTAGGGCCAAGGCAAGCGGGCACCTGCCAAGCGCAAAAGCGTCACCCAGGCCAGCATGATGCAAGTGCGCTGCGCAGGTATGCCCCAACCGGAAAACACCGCATACGCGCAGGCCGCCAGCAAGCCACCGGCCCAAGCCGCCGAAGGCGCGGGCCACCACAAACACAAGCGCTGCGAACGCCGCCACAGCCAACTAATCAACCAGCGCGCCGCCCAAGCAAACATGGTGATGTGCAGACCCGAAAGACTGACCAGGTGCGCCACCCCGGTAGCCCGAAAAAGCGCCCACTGCTGCTGGTCCAACGCGGATTGGTCGCCCACTACCAACGCGGCTATCAGCGCCGCTTGGCCGGGCTCGGGCACTGCCGCAAAAATGCGCTCGCGCAAGCCCTGGCGCCAGCGCTCCACCGGGTAAGCCAGCGTGGCCTGCAAGCGCTGCGGCGGCGCATCACGCGCCCCGGCGCGCACATAGCCGGTGGCTTGCACCCCCTGCTCCCAGAGCCACAATTCATAGTCAAAGCCCTGAAAATTGAGGCTGCCGTGCGGGGCTTTGACGCGCACCGTCATACGCCAGCGCTCGCCCGGCACCATGGCCTGGGGTTGTCTGTGCAAGTCCCAATCGCTCAGGTCTGCCGGTGCGCTGCGCGGCGCCATGCCCCGGTACCAGCCCAGGTCTATGCGCGGCGGCAGGCGTACCGCTTGGCCGTTCAGCGTGGCCGATTCCAGTTCCAGGCGAAAACGCAAACCCATGGGGTTGCTGTGCGTCATCTGGCGCACCACACCTACCACTTGCACATCGCGCCCTTCCAGGGCTGGGTCTAGCCTGTGGTCATCAAACCAGGCGGCGCGCCCGCCGGTCCAGGCAAAGCCCAAGAGCGCGCACAGACCAAGCGGGACGATGTAGGCCGCCAAAGCTGCCCTCCCCTGAAAACGCAGCACCCGCCCGGTACGCGCAAGCACATAAGGCAGCAGTAAGCCCCCAAGGGCCACCAGCGCGGCGACGAGGTAATGCGCCAGCGGCCACAAAGCGCTTTGTTGCAATTGCAGGGCTGCGCCGGCCACCAGGGCCACTGCCATCATCCCCCCCGGCGCGCTGCTAGGCGCTGCCCTGCTATGCGGCCTATTCATTCAAATATCTTAAAGCGATTTGCCATCGCGCGGTGGGCGACAATGTGCCCGGACCCGCTTGCGCTTGCCGCACTTGTGCGCGCCTGCAGCGGGCTGACGTTTCAATACACCTGCCCGCTGCGCGCGGCACCTTGAAGGACAAGACGCTATGAATGTTTATGACACGTTGAAAGACTTAGATATCAACCTGCCACCCGTGGCCGCACCGGCTGCGGCCTATGTGCCGTTTGTGCAAACCGGAAATCTGGTGTTTATTAGCGGCCACATCGCCAAAAAAGACGGCAAACCCTGGGTCGGCCAATTGGGCGCCACTATGCAAACCACCGAAGGCCAGCAAGCCGCGCGCGCCATTGCCATCGACCTGATGGGCACGCTGCACGCCGCCGTGGGTGACCTCAACCGCGTCAAGCGCATCGTCAAACTCATGTCCTTGGTGAATTCGACCGGCAGTTACACCGAACAGCATGTAGTGACCAATGGCGCCAGCGAATTGCTCGGCCAGGTATTTGGCGAGCGCGGCGCCCACGCCCGCAGCGCCTTTGGCGTGGCGCAGATTCCGCTAGGCGCCTGCGTTGAAATCGAGATGATTGCCGAGATCGGCGATTAGGCCACGCACGGTCAGCCACGACAGGGACTTGTTGGAATCAACGTTGCCGCCAGGCTTTCGCGTGCTGACCCCGGCGCAAGCCCTTCAGCGCTGCACGGCCTGAGGCAGAGCCCGCAGGCCTGGCTCATGGGTCCATCGCTACCGAGGGCGGGTTGTCGATCATGGCTTTGAGAATGTGCAGGCCACTTTGTAATTGAGCTAGCGAGTCTGGGGCGTTCAAACTGATGCGGATGGCATGCGGCGCCGGTGAGCGCCCCACGGCGAAGTGGTCCGCAGTACGCACCAGCACACCGGCCTGGCGCAGTGCGGCAGCAAACTGCCCAGCGCGCCAGGGCTCAGGCAGGGGCAGCCAGATCAGCGGGTACTCCGCATCGGTGCGAAACTCCAGCCCGTGCAGGATTTGCAGCGCGGCCTTGAGGCGCTCCCGGGTCAGTTGGCGCTGCTGCGCAATCAGCGCTTCCATAGCGCCGCTTTCCAACCAGCGCGTAGCCACTTCGGGCAGCAGCGGCGCCACCATCCAGCTATCGGCGCGCATGCTGGCTGCAAATTTACTCAGCCACTCAGGCGCAGCCTCGACATAGCCCACGCGCAAACCGGGCGCTAGCACTTTGGAAAAACTGCTGAGCAAAAACGACCGCTGCGGCAACCAAGTGGACAAAGCGGGCAGTGGCGCGGCCTGCATCGCGGCATGCACACAGTCTTCGATGATGTAGAGCCCATGCGCGCGCACCACGGCGGCAATCGCTTCGCGCCGCTGCATGCTCATGGTGGCGCTGGTGGGGTTGTGCAAGGAAGGTGCGCAGTACAAAAACTTGGTATCAAAGGTCTTGGCCGCGCGCTCCAGCGCTTGGGGCGTGATGCCTTGGTCGTCGGTCTCGATGCCGATAAGTTGCAAGCGCATAGAGCGCGCTAAGGCCTGCAGGCCGGGGTAGCTGAGCGATTCGGTCAACAAGGCATCGCCCGGGCGCGCCACGGTGCGCAGCACACAGGCCAGGCCGTGCTGCGCGCCATGCGTCACCATCACCCGGTTCCACTGGCCGGTCGTGCCAAAGCGGCACAACCATTTGGCGCCAGCCTCACGGTGGCGGCGCAAACCGGTCTCGCTCTGGTACATCAGCACCTGTCGCATCATTTCGGCATCTTGCACCAGGCTGGCAAAAGCCGCTTGCAGCGCCTGCGCCTCGTCGCCCACCATGGCCACGTTATGCGCCAGGTCGATAGGCGCGGGGAGTTTGTCGGCATCTCCCCCCTGCCCCACGTGCTCGGCCGAACGGACATAGGTGCCGTCGCCCACCCGCGCAGTGGCCAGGCCCTGGCGCTCCAAAATCGAATAAGCGCGGCTGATGGTGCCGGTGGTCACGCCCAGGCGGCGCGCCAGGTTGCGCTGGGGCGGCAGCTTTTCGCCCATGGGCACCTGCCCATTCAAAATGGCCTGGGCCAGGTCCTCGGCGATGGACTGGTACTTGGGCTTGCTACCATCGCCCAGGCTGGCAGATGAAATCAGTTGTTCAAAGGACATAAATCGCCTGCTTAGGGTGGCGCATAGCCGGGCGGGATCGGGACCATCGACCCGCCCCAGCCTGTCGCCGGGGGCTAAAAACCATGTTCAATTACTTTTTTTGACCGCATTGTTGGCATGCAATCTTATGCATAGTATGACCCTTGTACCCATCACCTCCGCCATAGTCCCGCCCACCGCGCCGCCCATGCCCGTGTTTGTCTGCCCGCCCCACTGCTGTTTATGAACCGTTTTGACTTCATCATCGTCGGCGCGGGCTCGGCCGGTTGTGTGCTTGCTAAGCGCCTCACCGAGAGCGGCCAGTACCGGGTATTGCTGCTGGAGGCCGGTGGCTCGGACCGCAGCCCGCTGATCCAAGTGCCGCTGGGCTACGGCATCACCTACGCCGACCCCAAATACAACTGGATGTACACCGCCGAGCCCGACCCAGCCCTGCGCCATCGCAGCCTGTACTGGCCACGCGGCAAAGTGCTGGGTGGCAGCAGTTCCATCAACGCCATGGTCTATATGCGCGGCCAGGAAGGCGACTTTGACGACTGGCGCGACGCCGGCAATACCGGTTGGGGCTGGGCCGATGTGCTGCCCTATTTCAAAAAATCGGAGGACCATTGCTGGGGCGCCTCCGAGCACCACGGTGCGGGCGGCGAGTTGCATGTCAGCGACTTTGCCGACCAGGTCCACCCCTTGTGCGAGCGTTTTTTGCGGGCCGGCGACGCGCTCGGGTTTCATCGCACAGCCGACTTCAACGGCCCCGCCAAGGAAGGCTTTGGCCTGTGGCAAATGACCATACGCCAAGGCCTGCGCGAGTCAACCGCCAAAACTTTTTTGCGCGCCGCCATGCGACGGCCCAATCTGACAGTCATGACCCATGCCATGGTGCGCCGCGTCGTCATCGACAAGCGCCGCGCCACGGGCATTGAGTGCACGATCGACGGCGTTCTGCAGATGTTCAGTGCCGACAAGGAGGTCATCCTATGCGCCGGCGCGGTCAATTCGCCGCAGCTATTGCAAGTCTCGGGCGTGGGCGATGCGGCGCATCTGCAAAGCAAAGGCGTGCCCGTGTTGCACCATTTGCCGCGCGTCGGCCAAGGTTTGCAAGACCATTTGGCAGTGTCCTATTTTTTCAAGTCCAAAGTGCCCACACTGAACAACAGCCTGGGCTCCTGGTACGGCAAACTTTGGGCGGGCATGCGCTATCTGTGGGACCGCAAAGGCCCGCTGGGCATGAGCGTGAACCAGGCAGGCGCCTTTGTGCGCAGCCGCCCGGAGCTAGCCCGGCCCAACCTGCACCTTTACTTCAACCCCATTAGCTACACCGCAAGCAGCGCACCGGTGGGTAAGCGCTTCCAGTTGCAAAACCCGGACCCGTTCGCTGCCTTCCTCATCTCGTTTAACACCTGCCGCCCGACCAGCCGGGGTAGCGTGCTGATCACCTCGCCAGACCCACTGGCCAAGCCGCGCATAGAAACCAACTTTCTGACCACCGCGCACGACCGGCAGGACATCCTTGACGGCTCGCGCCTCTTGCGCCGCATTGCCGCTAGCGCGCCGCTGGCCGAGGTGATTAGCGGCGAACACCTGCCCGGCGCGCAGGTGCAAAGCGAAGAACAAGTCTTTGCCGACTTCGGGCAGCGCGCCGGATCGGTCTACCACGCCTCCTGCACCTGCGCCATGGGGCCGGACGCCTTGCGTGGCGTGGTCGATGCGCGATTGCGCGTGCACGGCATCAAAGACCTGCGGGTGATTGACGCCTCGGTGTTCCCGGCGGTGACCTCGGGCAACACCAACGCCCCCACCATCATGGTTGCTGAAAAAGGCGCAGACATGGTCTTGCAGGACAATCGCTAAACGGCCTGCGCGCCGCTCATGCGAACCCCTCCACTTTTACAAAAAAAGGCAAAGCCATGGACACCACATTCAATGCACTGGTCGTCGACCAAATCGAAAGCAAGTCGGTCTCTACGCTCAAAGAGTTGCATGTCTCGGACCTGCCTGCGGGCGAGGTGCTGGTGGCTATTGACTACTCCAGCATGAACTACAAAGACGCTATGGCCTTGTCCGGCCTGGGCAAGATCATCCGCAGCTTTCCCATGATTCCTGGCATCGACTTTGCCGGCACGGTGGTGGACTCCACCAACCCTGCTTACCGCGCCGGTGACCATGTGGTGCTGACCGGTTGGAGCGTGGGCGAGCGCTACTGGGGCGGTTACAGCCAGATGGCGCGCGTCAAGGCCGATTGGCTGGTGCATCTGCCGCCCGCGCTGAGCAGCGAGAGTGCCATGGCGATTGGCACCGCCGGCCTGACCGCCATGCTCTGCGTCATGGCGCTGGAGGACGCGGGCGTGAAAAACGGCAAGATTTTGGTGTCCGGGGCTAACGGCGGCGTGGGCAGCGTGGCTATCAGCCTGCTGGCGCGCCGGGGCTACGAGGTGACGGCGCTGACACAGCGACCCGAGGACAACCGCGATTACCTTTTGGGCCTAGGTGCCAAGGACGTGATCGGCGGCCCCGAATGGAAAGAAAAACCGGCCCCACTGGGCACGCAGCGCTGGCAGGGCGCGATCGATGTGGTGGGCGGTACGGTGCTGGCGCGCATGCTCAGCGAAATTGACTACGGCGGCGCAGTGGCCGCTTGCGGCCTGGCCGGCGGCTTTGGGCTGGACACTACAGTGATGCCCTTTATTTTGCGCGGCGTGCGCTTATGGGGTGTGGACTCGGTGATGTGCCCCTTGGACAAACGCAATGCCGCCTGGGAGCGCTTGGCCGGTGAATTTCCTGCCGACGCGCAAGCGCAGGTGCAGCGCACCGTGGGCCTGAGCGAGGTCGCAGACCAAGCCGCCGCCTTTATGGCTGGCACCTCACGCGGCCGCGTGGTGGTGGACGTCAACCGTTAAACCTTTTAAAAAACTCACCCTCACAAAGAAGGACATTTTCATGCGTGCGAACAAACTCCGTATCGGTTTCATCGGCTTGGGCGCCTTAGGCGAAGGCCTGTGCAACAACCTGGTCAAAGCGGGCTACCCCGTGGTCGTCAACGACTTGAACAAAGACCTGGCCAAAGGACTGCTGGCCGGTGGCGCCACCTGGTCGGACGACGTGGCCGGCACCTGCCGCGATGCGGACGTGGTGATCACGGTATTGCCCTCACCCGCTATATCGCGCACAGTGGTCGAAGGCGCTGGCGGCGTGTTTGAAAACCTGAAATCCGGCGGCACCTGGATCGAGATGAGCACCACTGACATGGAAGACTTGCTGCGCTTGTCCGAAGTCGCGAAGTCCAAAGGCATCACGGTGCTGGAATGCCCAGTCACCGGCGGCGTGCATCTGGCCAACTCGGGCGAGATCACGGTGCTGGTGGGTGGCGAGCAATCCACCTTTGACCGTGTGCAGGACATCCTGGGCACCATGGGCGGCGAGATCATTTACATGGGCAAGATGGGCAATGCCTCGGTGGTCAAGGTGGTGACCAATATGCTGGCCTTTATCCACCTGATTGCTGCGGGCGAAGCCATGATGCTGCCGGCCAAATACGGTGTCGATCCGGACGCCACCTACCGCGCCATCCGCGCCAGCTCGGGCAATAGTTTTGTGCACGAAACCGAATCCAAGCTGGTCCTCTCGGGCAGCTACAACGTCAAGTTCACCATGGACCTGGCGTGCAAAGACTTAGGGCTGGTCAACGGCATTGCCGAAAAAATTGGCGTACCTTTGGAACTAGGTTCTATGGCACAACAAATTTTTAGGCGTGCACGCGGCCTTTACGGCAGCCAGGCGCAATCACCCGAAGTGGTGCGCATGATCGAAGCGGCCTGCGGTCTGGAACTGCGCGCACCCGGCTACCCGACCGAACTGGTCGCCCAATAATTCAAGAGGCACACACGATGAGCACGCATTGCAATTTTTATATCGACGGCCAGTGGGTGGAACCGGCTGGCGCGCATACCGTCCACGCCGCGGTCAGCCCCGGTGACGAATCGGTCGTCGGCCAGGTGATGATGGGCGGGCAAGAGGATGTGAACCGCGCCGTCATGGCCGCGCGCCATAGCTTTGACAGTTTTAGCCAAACCACCCTGGCACACCGCACCGAACTGCTAGAAAAGTTACAAGCCGTATTTGAACGCCGCTATGAAGAAATGGCCCGTGCGATCAGCTTGGAAATGGGCGCGCCCTGGGACTGGGCCTATGACCAGCAGGCCGAATGCGGCCCCGGCCATATCAAAGCTACGCTGGCCGCTGCCAAAGACTACCCCTGGGAAACGCGCAGCGGCGCCAATGCCGATCTGGTCTGCGAAGCCATTGGCGTGTGCGTGCTGATCACGCCCTGGAATTGGCCGCTCAACCAAATCGTCTCCAAGCTGGCGCCGGCGCTGCTGGCCGGTTGCACCGTGGTGCTCAAGCCCAGCGAATACGCGCCTTTGTCGGGCAAGCTGGTGGCCGAGTTTGTGCACGAGGCGGGTTACCCGGCGGGGGTATTCAATATGCTGTATGGCGACGGCCCACTCATCGGCCCCATGCTCAGCGGCCACCCCGAGGTGGACTTTATTTCCTTCACCGGCTCTACCGCTGCGGGCATATCGGTAGCCAAGCATGCGGCCGACACCGTCAAACGCGTGGTGCAAGAACTGGGCGGCAAATCGCCCAACCTCATTTTTGCCGATAGCAAGGTGGACAAAGCCGTGCGCTTTAGCGTCAACAAATGCATGAGCAACACCGGCCAAAGCTGCAATGCGCCGACGCGCCTTTTGGTCGAGCGCAGTGTGTATGCACAGGCTTTGCAACACGCGGCAGAGGCGGGAGCCATGGTGCAAGTGATCCACAGTGCGGACAAAGGCAAAGGCATTGGCCCCTTGGCCAGCAAACGCCAGTGGGAGACGGTACAGCGCTACATACAGATCGGCATCGACGAAGGCGCAAAGCTCTTGTGCGGCGGCCTGGGCCGGCCCGAGGGCATGGACAAAGGCTATTACGCCCGCCCCACCGTGTTTGGCGATGTGAACAACCAGATGCGTATCGCGCGGGAAGAAATCTTCGGGCCGGTGCTGGTCATCATTCCTTTTGACACGGAAGAAGAAGCCATCGCCATTGCCAATGACACGCCTTACGGCCTGGCCGCTTACATCCAGTGCGCCGACGTGCCGCGTGCCAAGCGTGTGGCGCGGCGTCTGCGAGCCGGCATGGTGTCTATCAATGGCCAGGGGCAAGACTATTGCTCACCCTTTGGCGGCTTCAAACAAAGCGGCAATGGCCGCGAATGGGGCCGCTTTGGTTTGCAGGATTATTTGGAATACAAAGTGATCAACTGCGCCTCCTAAAGTGAACAGCACGTTGGACCAGGCGATTTATAAAAATACGGAGACCGCATGAAAATCATCGATGTAAAAACCTTTGTGGTGGGCAACCCGCCGCCCGGCTTTGGCGGACGCTACTTTGTGTTCATCAAGCTCATTACCGACGAAGGCATCGAAGGCCTGGGCGAGGTTTACAACCTGCCCTACCACCCAAAAGTGGTCGAGCACATGGTGCGCGATGTGGTGGAGCGCTGCGTGGTGGGCAAAGACCCCTACGACACCGAACGCATTTGGCGCAGCGTCTATGGCAGCGGCTTTATCCAACGGCCCGACATCAGCACCATGGGCATTCTCAGTGCCATCGACATGGCTTGCTGGGACATTGTGGGCAAAGACGTCAACAAGCCGGTCTACAAACTGTTGGGCGGCCAGGTGCATGAAAAGCTGCGTAGCTACACCTATATTTACCCCAAAGAAGGCGACAAAACCAATGTCTATGCCGACCCCGTGCTGGCCGCCGAGCGCGCTGCCGAATACCTGGCGATGGGCTTTACCGCGCTCAAATTTGACCCAGCCGGCCCCTACACCATCTATGACGGACGCCAGCTTTCGCTTACCGAACTAGATCGCTCCGAAACCTTTTGCCGCATGCTGCGCGAAGCCGTGGGCAGCAAGGCCGATCTGCTGTTTGGCACTCACGGACAGATGACTGCGGCAGGCGCCATTCGCCTGGCGCGGCGCCTGGAAAAATACGATCCGCTTTGGTTTGAAGAACCCGTGCCGCCGGACAACCAGCGCGAGATGGGCAAAGTGGCACGTGGCACCACCATCCCCGTAGCCTGCGGCGAGCGCCTGGCGACCAAGTGGGAGTTTCAGCGCGTACTCGAGGAAGGCGCGGCGGCGATTTTGCCAATGAACCTGGGCCGCGTAGGCGGGATTTTGGAAGGCAAGAAAATCGCTGCTATGGCTGAGGCCTGCCATGTGCAAATCGCCCCGCACCTGTACTGCGGCCCGGTGGTAGGCGCCGCCAACAGCCAGCTAGCCACCTGCAGCCCCAACTTCCTGATCCAGGAAAGCATTCTGGACTGGAGCGGCTTTCACACCGAAATTCTCAAGAAGCCCATCCAGTGGGAAAACGGCTACCTCATCCCGCCCACTGCGCCCGGACTGGGCGTAGAACTGGACGAAGACGTCGCCCGCGCCCACCCCTACACCGGCACCCTGCTGCATCTGGACATGACGCACGAGCCGGCAAGGGTGTAAACCGGGCGCATTAAACCCCTGACCACGCGGGCGAACTAAAGCGCCTGAAACCACAAGCCCTGCGGCCCCGCGACCGGCCCAGGGGCGGCCGGGCTATGGCTCGCCTGATTGGCACTCCACAGCGCACTTATCCAACGCCACTAAGGCGTCTTGGCAAGCCATTTGCCAAAAAAACCACACCATCACGCCGCCTGCATTGCCTAATTTACAAGGTCTGCCCGGCAAAACATGAATTGCTTCAACTGTTTAGCATCTTTTTACGATGCTTTACTTCATAAACTATCTTTTTTAGTAATTTTTCTTTTTTTATTATTTTTACTTTTTATTAAATGATTTATACAATAACAACAAATAAACCAGTTGGACTAACAGAATGCAAGAATTTCGCGTTTCACTCACTTTGGCCGCCATGGCATTGCTCTTGTCACCGCTCGCTTGGTCCCAGGCGCCGTCAGGGCAGGCTTTGGCTAGCCATCAGACCGCGGCTGAACTGTCTATGGCAAGCGGCGAGGAGCTTTTTGTCGATGCGGCTCAGACGCTCGAGCCGCATGCGGTGTTAAAGCGCACCGGTGCGGGTGTTACCGCCTTCATTCTTGACACCGGTATCCGGGCGGACCATAGCGAGTTCAGTGGGCGCGTCCTGCCTGGATTTAGCGTGATCAACGATGGCAACGGCACCACCGACTGCAACGGACACGGCACCCATGTGGCGGGCATTGTGGGCGGACGCCTGTACGGCGTGGCAAAACAAGTCATGCTCGTGCCGGTGCGCGTCATGGATTGCGCCGGCGTGGGCACGGTCAGCGGCTTGATTAGCGCTCTGGAGTGGGTGGGTAACACCAAGCAGCGCCCCGCAGTGGCCAACGTCTCCATGGGTGGGGCTGCCTCAAGCGCCCTGAATGCCGCTATTGCCGCCCTGGTGGCCAAAGGGGTCACTGTGGTGGTGGCGGCGGGAAACAAGGGCATCGATGCCTGCAAGGCCTCGCCCGCCAGTGCGCCCAACGTCATAAGCGTAGGCGCCACCAACAAAGAAGGTGCGCTGGCCCGCTACTCCAATTTTGGCCCCTGCGTGAACATTTTTGCCCCCGGCTTTGAAGTGACTTCCGCTTGGCATACCAGCGACAGCGCGACCAAAACGCTGAGTGGCACCTCCATGGCCAGCCCCTCGGTGGCAGGCCTGGCGGCGCTGGCCTTGGAAACCGTGCCCGAGGCCAGCCCGCTCGACGTAGTCACTTTCTTGGTGGATCATGCCCGCCACAGCCGGACCGCAGAGTCAGCCACCAACGCGCCTTGGGGCTTGCTGGCATGGATGAGCAGCGCGCTGGCGGGCTCTGCGGATACCCAGACCCTGGCACTCAAGGCTATGGCGACCCTGAGCGCTGCGTCTGGCCTCCCTACCCGGTAAGTACGCTCATTGGCT
>CAMCJY010000029.1 GCA_945875225.1 Comamonas sp. lk
CTGTGTACCGTGCGCTTGTCGCGCAAGCTTTTCCCGGCGCATAAAGGCCATGGCCTGGATGCGATATCGCAGCGCCACGGCTTGCACACCCTGGCGCGCCACCGCGCCATGGGCGATGTGGAGTTGGTACTGGGTTTTTTACAGGTAGCGCGCGCAGACCTGGGCGCCGAAGTGCTGCAGCGCGAGGCAGTCGCCCTGCTGCAAGGCAGCGCCAGCGTACCGCCGCAATTGGAAACACCGATAGCCGATGTACCGGATCGACCCGGCGTTTATGTGTTTTTCGGCGAAGGCGCGATACCGCTGTACATCGGCAAAAGCGTGAATATGCGCACCCGCGTGCTTTCGCACTTTCAGGCCTCCACACGCCAGGCCCGCGAGATGCGCATACTGCAGGAGATTAGGCGCATCGAGTGGCAGGAAACCGCAGGCGAACTGGGCGCCCTCTTGCTTGAATCGCGCTGGGTGAAAGAGCGCCAACCCATACACAACCGGCAACTGCGACGCACGCGCGGCCTGCAAGCCTGGCAACTGGCGGACGCGCCAGATGCCAAGCCCTTGCTCACGCTGGTCGGCCTGGACGATATGGATGCAGCCGCTTTCAGTAGCTTGTACGGCGCCTACCGCTCCAAACGCCAGGCTCTTGATGCACTGCGCACGCTATGCGAAAACCACGCTCTGTGCCCTCAAACTCTGGGCTTGGAGACCGGCAAGGGCCATTGCTTTGCCAGCCAGATCGGCAAATGCAAAGGCGTATGCGCGGGCCGCGAAAACCCCAGCGTGCATCGCCTGCGCGTGCAACTGGCCTTGACGGCCGAGCAATTGCAAGCCTGGCCTTTTGCCGGGCCCATAGGTATTCGCGAATACGACGCGCGCAGCGGTCGCACCGATATCCATGTATTCGAGCAATGGTGCCACTTGGCCACCGTACATGACGAAGAAGAACTAGCGCAGGCCCTGCAAACCCGCCAGGCATTGGCCTTTGATGTGGACACTTACCGGCTGCTACTCAAGCGCTTGTCCGGCAAGGGCGATGGCAATCTATTGGTACTCAAGCGGCAAACCGACAAAAGCCCACCCGGCGCTATTGGCCCCAGACGCTAAAAAATCGACCGGTTGTTTTTCAGCGAGATGGTGTCAAAGTAGCCCTTAAACGACTCTTCGCTACCGCCCAACTGTGCCAAGGCCTTGCCGAAGACTTGTTGCTCAGAGAGCTCCGCACGGCCATCCGATAGCAGGGAGTCTGCCATGTTAATCAACAGGCAAAGCTTTTGCTCATTATTGAGTAGGGCTGCGGCATCGGTCAAAAATTGTTCGTATTGCACGCTGCGCAGGTATTTCAATGCAGTTTGAATCAACTCCTGATCGCCGCCAACCACCGAGCGCAGCTGTCCAATCTCTTCCTGTTCGACTTGACCGTCCGCGCCCACCATGAACAGCAGACCAACAGCCAGCGCTAAGCGCGGTGTCAGTGCGGGGGGGGTAGTTTTGAAAGCGTCGAAAAGTCCCATAAGGTGCTCCTAAAAATTTTAAATGTAGCGTATTTAAATGACAGCGCAGGCAAAGGGTCGGCGCCCTTTTCAGGGCAGACACCCCGACCCGCTTTTTGCGGCAGGTCATATTGACTCAAAAAATTCACATTGGAGTAACACGGTATTGATATCTTCAGTTTCACTTATTTCATTAATTTTGATGGATTTTTTATGAAAATTGATTCAACTCCTGAAACCAAAGCACTCAGCCGCAGAGAATTCATCGTCACGGTTTCGTCCGTTTCAGCCGTTGTCGCCGCTGGAGGCGTGCTTTCTGGATGTGGTGGTGGCGGCCCACTCCCAATTGAATTCAATTACGGGGTTGCAAGTGGAGATCCCCAAAAGGATCGCATCATCCTTTGGACCCATGCCAAATACCAAGGCCGCGTGGAGCCGGTCGAGCTCACCTACCAGGTTGCCAACGACTCGGCATTTATGTCCGTCGTCAGCTCAGGGCAAGTGGTCGCAAGTGCCGATACCGGCTATACGGCCAAGGTAGATGCAACAGGCTTGGCTGAGGGGAAAAGCTACTTTTACCGGTTTTTTAGCGGGGGCAGCATTTCTGCAGTTGGGCAAACACGTACGCTGCCCGCTTCCAGTGCTACAGAGGTGACTTTTTCGGTCTTCTCATGTGCAGACTATCCACTAGGCTATTTCAATGCCTACGCCGAAGCCGCCAAGCGCGATTCGGACTTTGCGATTCATCTTGGTGATTACATCTACGAATACGGTACTGGCAGCGCGCCAACCGAAAAAGTGATCCTCGACCTCAAGCGTTTTGCCGATCACACCAAAGAAATTTTGACCCTTGAGGACTATCGCAAACGCCATGCGCTTTACAAATCAGACCCCGATTCAAAGGTTTTCCATGCCAAGATGCCCTTGATCGCTGGCTGGGATGACCACGAAGTCTCGAACGACAATTACAAAGATGGCGCGCAAGCCCATGACCCTGCAACCGACGGGAGCTACACCCTTCGTCGCACTGTGGCTATCCAGGCCTACCATGAGTGGATGCCAATTCGCACGGGTGTGGACAAAATGAAAATTTACCGCAGCTTTGACTTCGGAAATCTGGTCAGTCTGCACATGCTGGAGACGCGCAATATCGGGCGAGATAAACAGATCGCTATCACTGAGCTTGCCGGTCTAGAAGGTGCTGCCAAACAAGCCAGCGCTTACGCAGAATACACACGTGCTGATCGTCAGATGCTGGGCGCAACGCAGTTGGCTTGGTTGCAACAGCAAATGGGTACATCCAAGGCGACTTGGCAGGTCTTGGGCCAGCAGGTGCTGATGGCGCGGATGGAGTCTCCGGCTTCAGTATTGACCAAGCTCAACGGCGATTCGCGCGATCCGAATGCACAGGCAGATGGATTGGCTGCGATCACCGCATATTTGACCGCAAAGGGAAAACGCGCTGCTGGTGCCCCGCTGACGCCCGTTGAAACTGTTTTATTGGACCTGACGAAGAACCCTAAACTGGGCTACAACTTGGATGCTTGGGATGGCTATATTGCAGCTCGCGAAACCGTTTTGGCCACGGCGCTTCAGTTGAACAAAAAACTGATTTCCCTGGCGGGTGACACGCACAATGGATGGCACAGTGACCTGACGCTGATGGGGCTCGCCAACCCATCTTTGGCCAATGTAAAAGTCGGAGAGGAATTCGCCACACCCGGCGTGTCATCGGGCGGATTTGAGGAGTACTTGCCCGCGTTCACAAAAGAGCAAGTCAAGTCCTTGTTTGAAAACATCGTCGATGACCTTCGCTGGATGGACGCTTCCCGTCGTGGTTATTTAAAAATGACCTTTACCACCGCCCAAGCGAAGGGGGAATGGGTTTTTGTGGATCAGGTGCTTAGCCGTACCTATTCCGCAAGCATTGGGCATACGGCCCCCTACCGAACGGTTAAAAAGGCCACAACTCCCGATTGAGCTGCGCCCTTTTCGGAGTGCTCCCATTGCAGCTTATGGCTTGGCGTGTTCATGGTATGGGCTGCCCGGTAACAAAACCGTGCGCAGCACCATATCCACAATCAGCCTCTCAGCCGCCGCAAAGTCGGCCTCGTCGAGTTCTTTCTTGCCCAGTACCAGACTGATCTGGCTGCTCCAGGCGGCATAGACCTGGGTGGAGGCCGCGCGATCTTGCGCCGATGCGCCGCCGCGTGCCGCCAGCAATTGCGCGCGTTGCTGTTTGCGCCAGGCATGCGCCGCTTGGCTTAAAGCCATGGCGCATGCTGCTGGGGTTCAGGCCGCATATTCCGCCACTGGCACGCAGCTGCAAAACAGATGGCGGTCGCCATAGACGTTGTCCACGCGGCCCACGGCGGGCCAATATTTTTGCAAAAGTAAATCGGGCAGTGGGAAGGCGCCCAGCTCGCGCGTGTAAGGCCTGTCCCAGTCGCTGTGCACCACGCTGGCCGCGGTGTGCGGTGCGCGCACCAGCGGGTTGTTGTCGCGTGGCCAGCGGCCTTGTTCGACCTGGGCAATTTCTTTGCGAATAGCAATCATGGCATCGATGAAGCGGTCCAGCTCCTGGCGGGTTTCGCTCTCAGTAGGCTCGACCATGAGCGTACCGGCCACCGGGAAGCTGAGCGTCGGTGCATGAAAACCATAATCGATGAGGCGCTTGGCCACGTCTTCGGCGCTCACGCCCGAGCTTTCTTTGAGCGGGCGCAAATCCAAAATGCATTCATGCGCCACCCGTCCGTTGGCACTGGCGTAGAGCGTGGGGTAGTGGTCATGCAAACGCTGGCTGATGTAGTTGGCCGCCAGGATGGCTGCCTCGGTGGCGTGGCGCAAACCGGCCTCGCCCATCATGCGGCAGTACATCCAGCTAATGGGCAACACCGCCGCGTTGCCCAAAGGTGCTGCCGAAATACTGCCAATATGCGCGCCATTGGCGCCCGTGCTGACATGGCCGGGCAGGTAAGGCACCAAGTCTTTTACCACGCATACCGGCCCGACGCCGGGGCCGCCGCCGCCGTGCGGAATGCAAAAGGTTTTATGCAAATTAAGGTGGCTGACATCGCCGCCAAACTCGCCCGGCGCGGCCACGCCCACCAGCGCATTCATGTTCGCGCCATCGACATACACGCGCCCACCGTGGCTATGCACCAAAGCGCACAAGTCTTTCACCTGGGTTTCAAACACGCCGTGCGTGCTGGGGTAGGTGATCATGACGCAAGCCAGATTGGCGCTGTGTTTTTCGCAATGCGCGCGCAAGTCTTCCATATCCACATTACCGTGGCTGTCGCAGGCGGTAACCACTACGTCCAGCCCCGCCATTTGCGCGCTGGCCGGGTTGGTGCCGTGGGCCGAAGACGGAATCAGGCAGATGTTGCGGTGCCCCTGGCCGTGCGCCGCTTGGTACGCGCGGATGACCAGCAAACCGGCGTATTCGCCCTGGCTGCCGGCATTGGGCTGCAGGCTGATGCCGGCATAGCCCGTAGCCTGGCACAACCAAGCGCGCAACTGTTCGTCCAGCATGGCATAGCCCTGCAATTGCTCAGCCGGTGCGAAAGGGTGTACCTGCGCGAACTCGGGCCAGGTGATAGGAATCATCTCGCTGGTGGCATTGAGTTTCATGGTGCATGAGCCCAGCGGAATCATGCTGCGGTCCAGCGCCAGGTCTTTATCGCTCAAGCGGCGGATATAGCGCAGCATGCCGGTCTCGGACTGGTGGCTGTTGAACACCGGATGCGTCAGAAAACTGCTGCTACGGCGCAGGGCAGCGGGAATCAGTGAGCCGGGCGCTTGTGCCAGTACATCCCATTGCGGCAAGGCCTGCCCGTCTTTTGCAAAAACGCCCCATAGCAGGAGCACGTCCTCGCGCGTGCTGGTTTCGTCCAGCGAGACGCCGATACAAGTTCCACGCAACACGCGTACGTTGGCCCCGGCTGCGACGGCTTTGGTGGCGATAGCTTGGGCTGCGGCTGTGCTCCCGGTGTCGATCGTCAAAGTATCAAATGCACTGTCGTACAAAGGCGCGCAGCCCAGGCTGGAAAGGCCTGCGGCCAGCGTGGCGGTATAGGCCGCAACGCGCTGCGCGATGCGCGCGAGGCCGGCAGGGCCGTGATAGACCGCATACATGCTGGCCACCACAGCGGGCAGCACTTGCGCGGTACAAATATTGGAGGTGGCTTTTTCGCGGCGTATGTGTTGCTCGCGGGTTTGCAGCGCAAGGCGGTAGGCCGGTTTGCCGTGCACATCCACACTGACGCCCACCAAGCGGCCCGGCATGGAGCGTTTAAATTCGTCGCGACAGGCCAGGAAGGCGGCGTGCGGGCCACCGGCGCCCATGGGCATACCAAAGCGTTGCGTGCTGCCCACCACAATGTCGGCGCCCATTTCGCCCGGCGGTTTGAGCAGCGTCAGTGCCAGCAAATCCGCGGCCATGATGACGGCCCCGCCTCTAGCTTTGTAGCTATCAATCCATTGGCGGTCATCCCGCACCACTCCGTCCAATCCGGGGTATTGCAGCAACACCGCAAAGCTATCATCCTCAAGTGCCTGGGTGCCTTCGCAAACACGTACCTCGATGCCCAGTGGCGCGGCGCGCGTGCGGATAACTGCAAGTGTTTGAGGCAGCACTTGGTCGTCCACGTAAAAAACGTTGCTAGCGACCTTTACCGAGCGCCGCGCCAGGGTCATGGCCTCGGCAGCAGCCGTAGCTTCGTCCAGCATGGAGGCGTTGGCGATCGGCATAGCCGTCAGATCGCACACCATGGTTTGAAAATTCACCAAGGCCTCCATACGGCCCTGGCTGATCTCGGCCTGGTACGGCGTATAGGCGGTGTACCAGGCGGGGTTTTCCAGAATGTTGCGCAAAATCACACCCGGTGTGTGCGTGCCGTAATAGCCCTGGCCAATGAAGCTTTTGAGCACCCGGTTGTGCGCGGCCATGGCACGCAGTTCAGCCAGCGCTGCTGCCTCACCGATGGCCGGGGGCAAATCCATGGGCGCGCTGCGCCGGATATTGGCCGGGACGATGCCTGCAATCAGGCTCTCGCGCGACGCTTCGCCGATGGTAGACAGCATGTGCGCCTCGTCTTGCGGTGATAGGCCAATATGCCGGGCGACAAATTCCTGCGGGTTTTCTAAGGCGCTCCAGGATGTGGCGGTATAGCTAGTCATAGTTACTTTCCTCGTGAATCAAACACTGCTTATGGATCGCCGCGTCGCTACGTTCGTCGCGATGACGGACAAATACAGACTGTTCTTAGGCCGTCATAGCCTTGTAGGCGGCTTCGTCCATCAGCGAGGTAAGCTGGCCGGGGTCGCTCAGGCGCACCTTGAAAAACCAGCCTTCGCCTTGTGGGTCGGTATTGGCCAAGGACGGGTTGTCGCGCAGCGCTTCGTTCACTTCGACGATCACGCCCGAGACCGGCATATATACATCGGCAGCGGCTTTGACCGACTCGACCACGCCGGTGACATCGCCTTGGGAAAAAGTCTTGCCCACCTCGGGCAGTTCGACAAACACCACATCGCCCAGCGCGTCTTGCGCATGGTGCGTGATGCCAACCACGGCACAGCCGTTGTCATTGGAAACCCATTCATGGTCAGCGGTATAGAGGAGGCTCATAAATTATCCTTTTGGGCGAGTAGATGAAGTTAGTGAAATGGTGCAATCGAAATAGGCTAAGCAGCCCGGCGGTAACGGTGGGGAACAAAAGGCATGGCGCAGACCTGCATAGGCACGCGCTTGCCGCGCACCAGTGCAAACAGCGGCGTGCCTAGTGTCGTGCAAGCTTGCGGCACATAGGCCATGGCAATCGGCGCATCCGCGCTAGGCCCTAAGAGGCCGCTGCACACCGCACCGGCGCTTTGGCCTTGGGCGTCTTCCAGCAAGGCGGGCTCGCGCACCGGTATGCGCTCTAGCGCGCGCAAGCCCACACGCAGGCGGCCCGCGCCCTGCTGCATCTGCGCAAACAAAGCCTCAGCGCCCACAAATCCACCAGCGCGCGCGCCGCCCTCGCGTCGCACTTTTTGAATCGCCCACATGAGCTGCGCCTCTAAGGGCGTAGTAGCTGCGTCCATGTCATTGCCGTACAAGCACAAACCGGCTTCCAGGCGCAGCGAATTGCGCGCGCCCAGGCCGATGGGCATGACCTCGGGCTGGGCCAGCAAGACCTGGGCCAGAGCGCTCGCGCCGTCCTGGTGCACGGAGATTTCAAAACCATCCTCGCCGGTATAGCCAGAGCGCGTAATGTAGAGCGCATGGCCTTGCCAAGTGAAGCTTGCGCCATCCATAAACACCATGGCTTGCACGCCGGGCACCAGGCGCTGCAATGCGGTCACCGCAGCGGGCCCTTGCAAAGCCAGCAGAGCGTATTCGGGCATGGGGGTGACGCTGCATTGCGCGCCAATGTGCGCCTGGATATGGGCGATGTCGGCCTGTTTGCAAGCGCCATTGACCACTACAAAAATACCGTCCTCGCGCAAGCTGAACATCAGGTCATCCAGGATGCCGCCTTGTGCATTAAGCAGCATGCCGTAGCGCTGGCGACCAGGTGCCAGGCCAATGACATCGGCGGGCACCAGTTGCTCAAAGGCCGACGCCGCCTGAGAGCCCGATAGCAAAAGCTGGCCCATATGCGATACGTCAAAAAGGCCGGCTTGGGCGCGGGTCTGCAGGTGTTCGGCCAGTACCCCGGCGGGGTACTGCACCGGCATGCTGTAGCCAGCAAATGGCACCATGCGCGCGCCAAGCGCCACATGCAAATCGTAGAGCGGGGTGCGCAGCAAGGGCGCAGCGGGCGGGTGCGGGTAGAGTTCAGACACTCAGGGCTCCAGATGAGCGGCCGCCCTCGCGCAAAGCACAAGGCAAGCCGGGAACCCTGTTGTCCGCTTTACCTGAGAGATTCAACGCCGACACGTGCCGGCGCCTTGCCCCTTCGGTGGACAGCCGCACAGGACTGCCTCTCTCCAACAGAATGATTAGTCAGTCCTTTTGCCTGAGCGTTCAGCCTTCGGCGGTCTTGCGACTCTCTCCTGACCGGCGTATTCTAGTGCCAGGCCATCCTATGCGCCTTTGACCAGTTGGCGCTGGTGAAAAATAAAGCCCAGGCTGTTGAGTAACAACTGCGCGGCCAAGATGGCGGTGATGCCAGTCGGGTCGTAGGCCGGGGCCACTTCCACCAGGTCCATGCCTACGATCCGGCCTTGGCAGCGCTTGACCAGCGCCTCGATGATTTCCAAGACCTCGTAGTACAAAAAGCCGCCGTGGCTGGGCGTGCCGGTGCCTGGCGCGATAGACGGGTCAAAGCCGTCGATGTCAATAGTGAAGTAGTACTGCGCTGCCTCGGGGATCGCGGCCAGTACACCGGCCACGCCCATCTTGCGCACCTGGCGCACCGAGTAAATCTGCGAACCGGCAGCGCGTGCGGCGTCATAGTCATCGCGGTTAGAGGAAGAGACATTGCGTATGCCCAGCTGCGTCATGCCGGTGATGTGGTCCATCTCAGAGGCGCGGCGCAGCGGGTTGCCGTGGCCGTAGCGCACGCCATGGCGTTCGTCCACAAAGTCCAGGTGCGCGTCGAAATGCACGATATGGATAGGGCCCATGCCATCAAAAGCCTTGATCACCGGCGCATGCACCGAATGGTCACCACCCAGCACCAGCGGCATGGCCCCACTGGCCAGAATTTTGCGGATGGCGTACTCGGTATTGGCATGGCTTTTGTGCATATCGGTGTGCACGATGTCGGCATCCCCCACATCTACGATGCGCGCTTGGTCGCGCGTGAGGTACATCACATCGTCCTCATGGTCATACGCCCCGGCATGGCCAAAAGAAAACAAGGTAGAGGCCTCGCGGATGGCACGCGGACCAAAGCGCGCACCGGGCCGCCACTGCGTGCCCATGTCATTGGGCACGCCGATCACAGCAACATCGGCATCAATCGCGTTCCAGTCCACGCAGGCGGGGGATTTAGCAAAAGTGCAGTGGCCGACAAAAGGTAAATCTAGGCGGCCGCGTTGGTAGGCGTTGTCAGACATAAACAGCTTTCAGGCAGAGGTGAGTAGGCCACGCTTGCGCAGCATGGGTTCGACCGCCGGCGGGCGGCCGCGAAAGGCAACATAGGCTTGCATAGGCGCTTGCTGGTTGCCTGCGGCATACACATGGCGCAGCAGGGACTGGCCCAAGGCCGGGTCGAGTACATCGCCTTTTTCCAAGAAAGCGTCAAAGCCATCCGCGTCTAGCACCTCGGCCCACATATAGACGTAGTAAGCCGAGGCATAGCCGTTGGACGAAAACAGATGCGAGAAGTGCGGCAAGCGATGGCGCATGCCGATGCCCGAGGGCATTGCCAGTGCCTGCAAAGTGTCGCGCTCAAATGCTTGCAAGTCCAGCGCATCCGGATCGGTGCGCTGGTGCAAGTCCAGATCCACCAAGGCGGAGGCCAGGTACTCGACGGTAGCAAAACCTTGGTTAAAGGTCTGCGCCGCCAAAATTTTCTCGAGTAATGCCTGGCCCATGGGCTGGCCGCTTTGGCTGTGGGTGGCAAAGCGTTGCAAAATTTCTGGCTGGAGCAGCCAGTTCTCAAAAATTTGCGAAGGGAACTCGACAAAGTCGCGCAGTACGCTGGTGCCCGAAAGGCGACGGAAACGGCATTGCGAAAGCAGCCCATGCAAGCCGTGGCCAAACTCATGGAACAAAGTGCGCGCATCGTCCAGGCTGAGCAAGGTGGGCTCGCCCGCGGCCGCCCGCGAAAAATTATTGTTGTTCACCACAATCGGGCGCACGGCGGTAGGCAGCTCGCTTTGGTCGCGGTAGGTGCTCATCCATGCGCCCGAGCGCTTGCCACTGCGGGCAAAGTTGTCGGCCAAGAATACGCCCACATGGCGGCCATCGGCATCGCACACTTCCCAGACCTTGACGCTGTCGTGGTAGGTGGCGATGTCGCCGCGTGGCGCAAAGCCCAGTCCGAAAAGGCGCCCGGCCACATAAAACATAGCCTCGGTCAGTCGCTCGAGCTGCAAAAAAGGTTTGATCTCTGCTTCGTTGAGCGCATAGGCACGCTGGCGCACTTTCTCGGTCCAGTAGTGCCAGTCCCAAGACTGAATGTCTTCGCTGGTCCAGGCGACACCGGTTTCCTCGCTGGCCTGCGCGGCCAGTGCGGCACGCTCCTGCAGCGCTTTGCGCTGCGCCGGCTCCCAGGCGCGCATCAGCAAGTCGCGCACGGCGCCGTGGTGGCCGGCCATGGTGTCGGCCAGGGCAAAGTCCGTGAAATCGGCGTAGCCCAGCAAGCGCGCCTGGGCTAAGCGCAGTTGCAGGATCTCGCGCATCAACGGCCGGTTGTCGTGCGCGCCGCTGTGCTCACCGCGCGCGCACCAGGCCTGCCAGATGTGCTGGCGCAGGTCACGCCGCTCGGAAAACATCATGAAGGGCGTGATGGACGAACGCGACAGTGTGATGACGTGGGCGTCCGCGCCTTCGACGCCCCGCTCGGAAGCCGCCTGGCGCGCTGCGGAGACGACAAAAGCCGGTAGCCCGGCCAGTTCTTCCGGTGCGCGCAAGACCATCTGAAACGCCGACTCGTCGGCCAGCACGTTTTGTGAAAACTGGGTGAAGCAGCGGGCCAGGCGCTCGGCATTGGCGGCAAATTCGCGGCGCTGGGCGAGGGCCAAGCGGGCGCCTGCGCGCTCAAAGTCCAGCAGGTAACGCGACAGTAGGCGCTGGCTTTGCGCGTCCAGCGCGGCGCTGTTGCGGGCGACGGACTCGATGCGGGCGAACAAGCCGGCATGCAGAAAAAATGCGGCCTGGTGGGCGGCCAGCTGGGGGGCAATTTCCCGCTCTAGCGCACGCAAAGCGTCCGAGCTGTGCGAGGCCACCAAATTGAAAAACACCGAGCGGCAGCGCGCCAGCAACTGGCCGGCCGACTCCAGGGCCAGCAAGGTGTTGTCAAAGTCGGCGGGGGCCGGGTTGGCCGCGATGGCCTCGACCTCAGCCTGGTGCACGGCAAAGGCTGCATCAAATGCCGGTAAAAAATGCTGCGGCGCAATCGATGCAAAAGGCGGTACCTGGAAGGGTGTGTCCCAAGAGGACAGAAGGGGATTGTTGGCGTGCATCATCTGCCCACTGTAATGGATGGCGCGCGCGGTCACCAAGGCTAAGCGCTCAAACCCATGCGCTGCGGCTTACTTTATGATGCCCGCTGCCTTGGCCCCCTATCCGGAGACCCACCCTCATGCTGCGTTTGGTTTTGCCTGCTATGCCAACACACTGGACCCGCGCTTGGGTTGCCGCATGGGCTTGTATCGCCAGCCTGTTTTTTGGTAGTGCCCAGGCCGGCACCAATCCGGCCGATCCGGCCAAGGTGCTGCACATGGCCTTCCCCGTAGCTGAGACGGGTTTTGACCCGGTGCGCGTAAGTGACCTGTACTCCAATATCGTGAACTCGGGGATTTTTCAGCCCCTGGTCACTTACGACTGGATGGCCCGGCCCAGCACCATCGTC
>CAMCJY010000030.1 GCA_945875225.1 Comamonas sp. lk
CAGGCTACCAAAGACCGGCCCGACGCGCAACAAATCCACGCCATGCTGTTGCGCTCTATGCAGCAGGCGATTTATACGCCGGCCAATAGCGGACATTTCGGCCTTGCCTTTGATGCTTATACGCATTTCACCAGTCCGATTCGGCGTTATCCGGACCTCTTGGTACACCGCGTTATCAAAGCGGTCTTGGCTGACGCCCGCTACGATCTGCCGGTGCTGCCGCTGCCTGGCGAAGCCCATGCCAAGCTGGCGCGGCGCCTAGAAAAAGGCAAGTCTGCCAAGACGCATGAAACGGGCGCCAAGCCAAAAAAAATCAGCGCTGAAAGTCTGGCCTGGCAGGCTGCGGGCTTGCATTGCAGCGCGAATGAACGCCGCGCGGACGAGGCTAGCCGTGATGTGGAAGCCTGGCTTAAGTGCAAATATATGTACGAGCATTTGGGCGAGGAATACAGTGGCGTGGTAACGGCTGCCACCTCTTTCGGTTTGTTTGTGACGCTCGATGCGATGTATGTGGAAGGCTTGGTACACATCACTGAGCTAGGCGGCGAGTATTTCCGCTTTGACGAAGTGCGTCAGGAATTGCGCGGCGAGCGCACCGGCATCCGCTATGCCATCGGCACGCGGGTCGATATCCAGGTCAGCCGCGTGGACCTCGATGGCCGCAAGATTGACTTTCGCCTGGTGCAAGGCAGCTTGATGCCACTGGGCAAAAGTCATCTGGATAAGCTGCCACCGCCAGCGCGTAGTGGTCGTGGCAAGCCGGCCAGAGCAGCGCCAGCAGCCAAAGCCCCGCCCGGCAAAAACGGCGCGGCTGCGACCAAAAAGGCTGCGGCTAAGGCGAAGGCGCCGCGTAAGCGGCGTTAAAGTTGCAAACGGCCCGAGATTAGCCGGTCTATGTGGCGGGATCTAAGCCGCTTTTTGCGCTTTAAATCCCATCTCTTGAAGCGCCGCTGCCAGGTGGGCCACGCTGCGGTCGGCGTTATGCAACTTGTCTAGGCCGAACAGGCCGATGCGAAAGGTCATGAAGTCCGCCGGTTCATCGCATTGCAGTGGCACGCCGGCTGCGGTTTGCAGACCCAGCGCCAAAAAGGCTTTGCTGTTGTGCATCGCCGTGTCCACCGTGTAGCTGACCACTACGCCCGGTGCCTGAAAACCGGGTGCTGCCACGCTGCGGATGCCGTGGCCTTCCATCAGTGCGCGCACTTTGTGGCCCAGATCCCATTGCTCAGCGCAAACTTTGTCAAAGCCGTAGTTTTTCGTTTCATGCATCACCTCTTGCAAACGCGTAATCGCGTCGGTAGGCATCGTGGTGTGGTACATGTGGGTACCGTTTTCATAGGCTTCCATGACTTGCAGCCATTTTTTAAGGTCGCAGGCAAAACTGCTGCTCGCCGTACCGTCAATCGCGCTGCGGGCGCGCTCACTGAGCATGACCATAGCGCAGCAGGGCGATCCGCTCCAGCCTTTTTGCGGCGCGGTGACCAGCACGTCCACGCCGGTCTTTTGCATGTCCACCCAGATCGTGCCCGAGGCAATGCAGTCCAGCACAAACAAGCCGCCCACCTGGTGGACCGCATCGGCGACTGCGCGCAGGTAGTCGTCGGGCAGGATCATGCCGGCCGAGGTTTCCACATGGGGTGCGAAGACCACGGCGGGCTTTTCTGCCAGGATGGTGGCGACCACTTCTTCGATGGGGCAGGGAATCCAAGCCGATTGGCTATCTTGGCCCACGCGCCGTGCCTTGAGCACGGTGGAATGCGCCGGGATATGGCCCATGTCAAAAATCTGCGTCCAGCGGTAGCTGAACCAGCCGTTGCGAATGACCAGCACGTTTTTACCGGTGGCAAATTGCCGCGCTACCGCTTCCATACCAAAAGTGCCGCTGCCGGGGACCAGCACACTGGACTTTGCGCAATACACCGTTTTGAGCATGCTGGAGATATCGCGCATCACGCCCTGAAAGCGCTGGGACATATGGTTGAGGGCGCGGTCGGTATAGACGACCGAGAACTCAAGCAATCCGTCCGGATCAATGTGGGGCAGCAATGCGGGCATGGTGATCTCCGAAAATAAAAGCGATGCTTATGAGCTGAAAAGGAAATTCATCACGTCGCCGTCTTTGACCACGTACTCCTTCCCTTCTGCGCGCATTTTGCCCGCATCCTTAGCCCCTTGCTCGCCACGGAATTGGATGAAATCTTCAAAGGCGATCGTCTGGGCGCGGATATAGCCTTTTTCAAAGTCGGTGTGGATGGCACCGGCGGCCTGTGGGCCGGTATCGCCTACGTGGATGGTCCAGGCCCGCACTTCTTTCACGCCGGCCGTGAAATAGGTTTGCAGGCCCAAAAGCCGGTAGGCCGAACGGATCAGGCGGTTCAGGCCGGGCTCGGTCTGGCCCAGCTCTTGCAAGAAGAGCAAGCGGTCCTCGTCGCTCATTTCGCTTAACTCTGCTTCCAACTTGGCGCTGATGGCAACCACCGGTGCATTTTGCGCAGCAGCAAAGGCTTGCAGGCGCTCCAGCAAGGGGTTGTTTTCAAAGCCGTCTTCGGCCACGTTGGCGACAAACATGGCGGGTTTGGCAGTGATAAGAAAAAACTGTTTGAGCAGTGGCACCTCTTCTTTGCTGAAGTCCAAGGTGCGCACGGGTTTGGCTTCGTTGAGGGCGGCCTGGCATTTCTCCAGGATCGCGACCAGCTTGATGGACTCTTTGTCGCCCGAGCGCGCTGTTTTGGTCACGCGATGCAAGGCTTTTTCCACGCTGGAGAGATCGGCCAGGCAGAGTTCGGTCTGGATGACTTCGATGTCAGCAATCGGGTCCACCCGACCGGCGACGTGGATCACGTTATCGTCTTCAAAGCAACGCACGACATTGATCGTGGCATCGGTCTCGCGGATATGGGCCAGAAATTTATTGCCCAGGCCCTCGCCAGTGCTTGCCCCGGCTACCAGGCCCGCAATATCGACAAACTCGACAATGGCCGGCACCACGCGCTCGGGCTTGACGATATCCGAGAGTTGGCCCAAACGCAGGTCGGGCACCTCGACCACGCCCACGTTAGGCTCGATAGTGCAAAAGGGATAGTTTTCCGCCGCGATGCCGGCCTTAGTCAGCGCGTTAAATAGGGTCGATTTACCGACATTGGGCAGGCCTACGATGCCGCATTTCATGGGAGAGTCCTTCGCTTGGGGAGGTCCGTACGCGCAAAAAGGCGCTTGGGAATGGAGTGAGCCCCGTCGTGTACGCGAGCAGACCGCATTGTAATAAAGACGTTCTTGGCGGATTTCGCGCCTGGTGTGTGGCCCGCCTTGCTATTGGGCCGTACCGGCTGAGGGTTTGCAGGCCGCTTCTACAATAGGACCCATGGCACGACCTTTCGATGTTTGCATACGTGGCGCCGGCATCGTCGGACGCGCGCTGGCTTTGCAATTGGCGGCCAAGCGCTTGCGGGTGGCCCTGGTCGATCCGCAGTCTGGCGACTCCGCCAGCGGACATAGTGATGTCCGGGCTTATGCCCTAAACGCCGCCTCGCGCGAATTGCTGCAGGCCTTGCGCTGCTGGCCCGATGCGCAGCATGCCACCCCGGTCTTGTCTATGCGGGTATTTGGCGACAAAGGCGGCGCATTGCGATTTGATGCATCCGAGCAGGCCGTCCCGGCTCTGAATTGGATGGTTGATGTACCCGCACTGGAGGCGCTGTTGGTGCAGGCGCAGGGTTTTCAAAGTCTGATCACCGTCATGAACGAGCCCTGTGCTGCACCGCTCACCGTCGTCTGCGAAGGCAAAGCCAGCAGTACGCGCGCGCAATTTGGCGTGGATTTTGATGTGCAAGCCTATCCGCAACACGCCCTGGCGGCGCGCGTTAGCTGCACCGTGGCCCACCAGCAAGTGGCCTATCAATGGTTTTCGGAACATCAAGGCCAGGGAGAAATTTTGGCCCTGTTGCCCTTGGATGGCGAGCATGGCAGTAGTTGCGCGCTGGTTTGGTCACTCAGCCCCGAGCGTGCGCAGGCCATGCAGGCTGCGCCGGACGAAGTGTTTTGCCAGGAATTGGGCGCAGTCAGTGGCCAGACGCTTGGCGCCCTAGGGCTTATCAGCGCGCGCAGCGTCTGGCCATTGCAAAGCGCCAGCGCGCAGCAGTGGTGCGGCACGAACGCGCAAGGCGCCTGGGTGCTGGCCGGCGATGCGGCGCACACCGTGCATCCATTGGCCGGTCAGGGTTTGAACCTGGGGTTGGGGGATGTGGCGGCATTGGCAAAATGGCTCGATGCGCGCCCCTATTGGCGTGGTGTGGGCGATATGCGCTTGCTGGGCGCTTACGCACGTGAACGCAAGACCGCGCTGGCCCTGGTTGGCGGCACCGGTGACGCCATGCAGCAGATTTTTTACCAGCAAAACCCCTTGCTCGCTTCGGCGCGCAACTGGGGCTTGTCGGCTTTTTCCCGTAGCGGCCCCGTCAAGCAATGGGTGGCGCGCAGGGCCATGGGCTTGCCCGCCTCCTTCCACTAAATCACCACCCACTATGAAAATTACCCACATCTTGATGGCGCTGGCTTATACCTGGGCCTTGTCGCAAGCGGCTTGGGCCCAGGAAGATGTGATTCGTAAAAACCTGCCCGCTCGCCTACCGCAGTTCAAGCAAATTGACGAAGTGCGTAAATCAGAGATTGGCGGACTGTACGAAGTGCGGGTAGACGGCAGCGAAATTTATTACACCGATGCCAAGGCCGATTTCCTGATTGAAGGCAGCTTGATAGATACCCGCAGCAAGCGCAACTTAACAGAGGAGCGGGTGGAAAAATTGACGGCAGTTAAATTTGACAGTCTTCCGCTCAAAGACGCGTTCGTCGTGGTGCGCGGCAATGGAGAGCGCAAGCTGGCGGTGTTTGAAGACCCCAATTGCGGCTACTGCAAGCGCTTTGAACGCGATTTACAAAAGGTCGACAACGTGACGATTTATATGTTTTTGTACCCTATTTTGGGCGCTGATTCGGTAGAAAAATCCAAAGCCATTTGGTGCGCCAAAGACCGTGTCGCCGCCTGGCTGGACTGGATGTTGCGCGATCAGTCCGCAACGTCGGCTGCCGCGGGCTGTGACGCCACGGCGCTCAGTCGTAATGTTGAGTTAGGGCGTAAACACAAGATCAACGGGACGCCTACCTTACTGTTTACCAATGGCAGCCGCGTCCCCGGCGCGGTGGACGCCAAAAAGGTGGAGCAAATGCTGACCCTAGCGGCTAAGAGCTGAGCGTTTCAAAGGGGAGCCACCGATGACAACAAGTCGCGTACGTCCCTCCCAGACTTCGCTGCACAGCGGGCAGGCCGCCGTGCATTACCGGGTGGAAGTGCTCAGCCACTCGGCGCATTTGTGGCAAGTCACAATGACGATTGCCGCGCCCGCCAGCAGCCAGTCTTTGCGCTTGCCCGTGTGGATACCCGGTAGTTATTTGGTGCGCGAGTTTTCCCGGCACGTGCACAGCCTGCAATGCAGCCAGGATGGGCGCGCCGCGCTGGTGAGCCAGTCTGACAAAGCCGGCTGGCTGGTAGCTTGTGACAGCACACTGCCTTTGGAAGTGCGTTACCAGGTGTATGCATTTGATAATTCAGTGCGCACCGCCTGCTTGACCGATGTGCGCGGATTTTTCAACGCAACCAGTGTGTGCTTGATGGTGCAGGATCAGGCCGACCGATCACACAGTCTTGAATTGGTGCTGGGGCCAAGCATGAAAGGCTGGCAGGTGGCCACCGGGCTGACGCCACAGCGCATCGACGCAGCAGGCTTTGGCCGCTACCTGGCGGCCGACTACGATGAATTAGCCGACTGTCCCGTAGAAATGGGCAGGTTTTGGAGTGGTGAATTCATAGCCTGCGGCGTGCCGCACCGCTTTGTCGTCGCCGGTGCCTTGCCATCGATGGACGGCGAACGCCTGTTGCGCGACGCGCAGAAAATTTGCGAAACCCAGATCTGCTTTTGGCATGCGCCGGGCGCCGCCCCCGCTAAGGGCTTGGCTAAGCGGGTTCCTTTTGCACGCTATGTGTTTATGCTGCATGCCGTCGATGAGAGCTACGGTGGACTGGAGCATCGTAATTCCACCGCCTTGATCGCCAATCGGCGCGATCTGCCGCGTCTGGGCGATGCCAAGACCAGCGAGGGCTACACCACCTTGCTCGGGCTGATAAGCCATGAGTACTTCCACACCTGGAACGTTAAACGTTTGCGGCCCGCCGCGTTTGCGCGTTACGACTACACGCAAGAAAACTACACCGATCTGCTCTGGTTTTTTGAAGGCTTCACCAGCTACTACGATGACTTGCTGCTGCGCCGCGCCGGGCTTATCGATGACGCTACTTACGTCAAGCTGCTGGGCAAGACTATCAATCAGGTGGCCCAAACCCCAGGACGTTTGGTGCAAAGTGTGGCGCAGGCAAGTTTTGATGCCTGGATCAAATACTACCGCCCGGACGAGAATACGCCCAACTTGACGGTCAGCTACTACAGCAAAGGCGCCTTGGTAGCCTTGTGCCTGGATTTAAAGCTGCGCGCGGAAGGTAAAACCACCCTGGATGCAGTCATGCGCGGGCTATGGACGCGGTGTGCAGGGGGTCCGATGTCGCAAGAGGATTTGCTTGCAGTGTTGCGCGAACTCTCGGGCCGCCCATGGACTGGCGAAATCCAAGCCTGGGTGCACAGCACCCGCGAATTACCCCTAAAAGTCTTGTTAATCGGCCAGGGCCTGGACGTACTTGAAGAGCCAGCCGCGCTGGCGCAGCGCTTGGGCCTACGCAGCGAGGACGCAGGCGGCGCAGTGAAGATCAAAATGGTGCTCAGCGGCGGTGCCGCACAGGCGGCGGGCTTGATGGCTGGGGATGAATGGCTGGGTGTCGGCCTCGCTGCGGGGCGCGGCATCGCCTCCGAATGGCGCATTAGCAAGCTGGACGATGTGGCACTACTGCTGGGCGAGCAAAAGCGCTTTAGCGCCTTGGTTTCGCGCGACAAGCGATTGCTGCGACTGCCGGTCGTCTTGCCCGCCAAGGCATGGACCTGGCGCCTGGCATGCCCCAAGCGCGATGAGGGCCAGTGGCCCGCAGTGTGATGCCTTGGGCTTGTGCAACCACCTGGCCGCCTTAGGCTAATGCCTTGGGTATAGTACGGTCATTTACCTTTACTGGCCCCTCCATCCCTATGCCCTACCAACTCATCGAAGTCCGCACAGAGGCCGACAAAGTGGGCATCATTACCCTGAACCGGCCTCAGCAGCTCAATGCGCTGAACGACCAGTTAATGGACGAACTGGGCCAGGCGCTTAAGGCCTGGGACGCCGATGAGGCGATTGGCTGTATGGTGATTACCGGAAGTGAAAAAGCGTTTGCCGCCGGCGCTGATATTGCCGCCATGGCCCAGTACAGCTTTGCCCACGTGTACCAAGGCGACTACATCACGCGCAACTGGGAAACCTTGCGCACGGTACGCAAGCCGGTGATTGCGGCGGTGAGCGGTTTCGCCTTGGGCGGTGGCTGCGAGTTAGCCATGATGTGCGATTTCATTATTGCCGCCGATAACGCGCGCTTTGGGCAGCCCGAAATCAAACTGGGCGTGATACCTGGTGCCGGGGGCACGCAGCGCTTGCCGCGCGCTATTGGCAAAGCCAAGGCGATGGACATGGCGCTGACCGGTCGCATGATGGATGCAGTAGAGGCCGAGCGCGCTGGACTGGTCAGCCGCGTGGTGCCCCTGGATAAGTTGATGGAAGAAACCCTGGCTGCAGCGCTGATGATTTGCGGCTATTCCCAGCTAGCGACCCGCGCCGCCAAAGAAGCCGTGAACCGTGCGTTTGAAAGCGGCCTAGCCGATGGCGTGCATTTTGAGCGCCGCCTTTTTCATGCTTTGTTTGCAACCGCGGACCAAAAAGAAGGCATGGATGCCTTTGTGAATAAGCGCAAGCCGGTTTTCACGCACCGCTAGCCTTGGCCCCGCCCCGTGGCTTATGGCTATAATTTCTGCCTCCGGTGATATAGCTCAGTTGGTTAGAGCGCAGCATTCATAATGCTGATGTCGGTGGTTCAAATCCACCTATCACCACCAATTTACGGGTCTAAAAGGGCGCTTTAGTGCCCTTTTTCATGCCCTTCAGCCTCTGGACAACACCATGAATCGCTGGATTCCTGCGTCGCTTGCGCAGCGCGTTCCCCCACATTTACTCCTCGTTGGCACCTTGCGCGCCGCCGCCGCTGCTCTGGCCCACTTGGCTTGGTGGGCCTCGGGGCTGCGCCGGCTCCGGCCTAAATCGTCTGCCACTTTACCGCCCAGGCGTCTGGCCAAGCCTGAGCCGACAGCGCGCGCACTATATGCATAAAAAAGTCTTTATCAAAACCTTCGGCTGCCAGATGAACGAGTACGACTCGGACAAGATGGCCGATGTGCTGGGCGCTTCTGATGGCTACGAAAAAACCACGGTCATGGAAGAGGCAGACCTGATTTTGTTTAATACCTGCTCGGTGCGCGAAAAAGCCCAAGAAAAGGTGTTTTCGGACTTGGGCCGCGCGCGTCAGTTGCGCAAAAAAGGCGCGCAAATCGGCGTAGGCGGCTGCGTCGCCAGCCAGGAAGGCGCGGCGATTATTGAACGCGCACCCTACGTGGATCTGGTGTTCGGCCCGCAGACTTTGCACCGCTTGCCGGAGATGCTCCGACAGCGGCATTTGCAAAACAAGCCGCAGGTAGATATCAGCTTTCCAGAGATTGAAAAGTTTGACCATTTGCCGCCTGCCAAGGTCGAGGGTGCGTCGGCGTTTGTCAGTGTGATGGAGGGTTGCTCTAAATACTGCAGCTATTGCGTCGTGCCCTATACCCGTGGCGAAGAGATTCACCGGCCGTTTGAAGACGTGCTGGTCGAAGTGGCTGGATTGGCTGACCAGGGTGTCAAGGAAATTACCTTGCTGGGGCAAAACGTCAATGCCTACCGCGCCCCTATGGGTGCCAGCGCAGAGATGGCGGATTTCGCAACCCTGCTCGACTATGTGGCTGCGATACCTGGCATAGAGCGCTTGCGCTTTACGACCAGCCATCCCAATGAATTTACCCCCTCCCTGATCGCCGCCTACGCCAGGTTGCCGCAGCTGGTCAGCCATCTGCACTTGCCTGTCCAACATGGCTCAGACCGCATCTTGATGGCCATGAAGCGCGGCTATACCGCGATGGAATATAAAAGTACGGTGCGCAAGCTGCGTGCTATCCGTCCTGATTTGGCGCTGAGCAGCGACTTCATTGTTGGTTTCCCCGGGGAAACAGAGTCTGACCATGAAAAGCTGATGCGGCTGATCGAAGACCTGCAGTTTGACAACAGCTTTAGTTTTATCTTCAGCCCCAGGCCGGGCACCCCGGCCGCCAATTTGCCCGATGCCACGGCGCATGAGGAAAAGCTTAGGCGTTTGCACGAAGTGCAAGCGGCCATCAATGCCAGCATTGCGCGTATCAGCGAGAGCCGTCTTGGCACGGTACAGCGGATTTTGGTGGAAGGACCCTCCAAGCGCGATGGCAGCGAGTTGATGGGTCGCACTGAATGCAACCGGGTGGTGAATTTCGCTGGGCCTGCGCGCTTGATGGGGCAATTGATAGACGTACGCATTACTGATACGCGCACCTATTCGCTGCGCGGCGAAGTCTTGACGCATGAGGGAGCAAACTATGGCCTGTCGTAAGTTGGCGGCAACTATCGCGCTGGCCTACCTGCTTGGGACAGGTGGTGTCTTTGCTGCGCCGCCGCTGCCCACCGTCAGCGCCATTGAAGTGCCGCGTTATCTGGGGACTTGGTACGAGATTGCTAAGTTCCCTAACTGGTTTCAGAAGAAATGTGTCGCTAACACGCGCGCCCAATACAGTCTGCGTAGCGACGGTTCGCTGCAGGTGATCAACCGCTGCAAGATGGCCTCCGGGGAAATGGACGAGGCCATCGGTGCGGCGCGCCAGATCGGCAACGCCAGCTCGCCCAAATTACAGGTGCGTTTTGCTCCGCAATGGTTGTCGATAATTCCCGCTGTGTGGGGCGACTACTGGGTGATTGATCTGGACGACAATTACCAGTGGGTGGCTGTGAGCGAACCGGGGCGGGAGTATTTATGGATTCTGTCCCGCACGCCGCGTATGGATCCACAAAGCTATGCCAGTTTGTTGGTGCGGCTCGGCGGTTTGGGCTTGGATGTGCAAAAGTTGGAGTTAACGCCCCAGGATTAGCGCCTTTGGCACATCAGTTGCTTTGCCCTTTCAGAAGGGCATCTTGGGCATGCCTTTCATCGAGGCCATGCGCTTCATCATTTTCATCATCCCGCCGCCGCTCATTTTTTTCATCATGTCCTGCATTTGCTCAAACTCTTTGAGCATGCGGTTGACCTCCTGCACCTGCACACCGGCCCCCGTGGCAATGCGGCGTTTGCGGGTGGCTTTGATCAGGTCCGGCTTACGCCGCTCCAGCGGCGTCATGCTGTTGATGATGCCCTCTTTGCGCCGGATGTCTTTTTCCGCTTTGTCCATATCCACCTGACCGGCTTTGGCCGCCATGGCAGCAGGTAGTTTGTCTATGAGGCTGGACAGGCCGCCCATTTGTTTCATTTGCTGGATTTGGCCTAAAAAATCATTGAGGTCAAAGCTGGCGCCGCTTTTCACTTTCGCCGCCAACTTTTGCGCGGCCTCTACATTCACCCCGGCGGTAACCTGTTCGACCAGGGCCACGATATCGCCCATACCCAGAATGCGTCCTGCGTGGCGGTCAGCGTCAAAGACTTCCAGTCCGTCTATTTTTTCGCTGGTGCCAGCGAACTTGATCGGTGCACCAGTCACCTGGCGAACCGACAGGGCCGCACCGCCGCGCGAATCGCCATCGGTTTTGGTCAGGATGATGCCAGTGAGAGGCAAAGCATCTTTAAATGCTTTGGCGGTGTTGATAGCGTCCTGGCCTTGCATGGCGTCCACCACAAACAAGGTTTCAATGGGGTGCAGGGCTGCATGCAATTCCTGGATCTCGCGCATCAGGACCTCGTCGATGGCCAGGCGACCGGCGGTATCGACCAACAGCACATCAAAGAAATGGCGCTTGGCATAGTCCAGCGCCGCCAGCGCGATGGCCACGGGCTTTTGGTCCGCACTACTGGGGAAAAATTCGGCCCCCGCTTGGGCTGTGACGGTTTTGAGCTGTTCGATAGCCGCGGGACGGTACACGTCACCCGAGACGGTGAGCACTTTTTTCTTGCGCTTGTCGATCAGGTGCTTGGCCAGCTTGGCGGTGGTGGTGGTTTTGCCGGCGCCTTGCAGGCCGGCCATCAAAATCACGGCCGGCGGCTGTACCGCCAGATTGATGTCACTGACACCCTGGCCCATAGTGGCCGCCAATTCCTGGTTGACGATGCTGACCAAGACCTGGCCGGGCTGTAAAGACCCCAGCACCTCGCGGCCCAGCGCTTTTTCTTTGACCCGAGCGATAAAGTCGCGCACCACCGGCAGCGCCACATCGGCCTCTAGCAAGGCCATACGCACCTCGCGCAGCATCTCTCCTACGTTGTCCTCGGTGATGCGAGACTGGCCTCGCAAAGTCTTGACCAGGCGGGACAGTTTGTCAG
>CAMCJY010000031.1 GCA_945875225.1 Comamonas sp. lk
GGCGCCCGCGCCGACATGGCCAATAACGGTCTTGCCTGCGCCAACTGCCACCCTGATGCGGCTGCCACCAATCCGCAGACTTTCCCCAAGTACATGCCTCAAACCGACAGGGTCATGGCCTATCGCGAGATGGTTAATTGGTGCATCCAGAACCCCCAGGGTGGCAAGGAAATGGCTTCCGATAGCGCCGACATGGTTGCGTTGGAATCCTATTCCTACTACCTGCACCGCGGCGTGACCATCCAAACGGGCTTGCAAACCCGCCAAACTGCGGGCCCCACGCCGACGACCGCCCGCGGCATGAACGTTAAGGGCACTGGGATTGGCTTCGACAAGTAAGTTTGCCAAGCCAGCGGACTGTATGGCTTGGGCCCTCAGTCTGCTGACCCAGATGATATTGGTGGGTGCAGCATCCGTACAGGGTGCTGCAGCCCAGCAAACATGCATAGCCGGTCAGTCAACCCTGCAGGCGACGCGCTTTCGCGACAACGGCGATGGAACAGTCACAGACGTCGATTCAAAATTGATGTGGATGCGGTGTGCAAGCGGTCAAAATTGGGTGGACGCCCAGTGCACCGGGCAAGCCGCCGCGTACAACTGGCCGGACGCAGTGCGTAAAGCGAATCAAATCAGCCGCAGTGGTGACGCCTTTTTTAATGATTGGCGCCTTCCTGCTTTGCGCGATCTGGCGACGATCACGGACCGGGGTTGCGAGAACCCTCGTACCAACCTGCTCCTGTTTCCAGGAACGCCATCGTCGGCATTTTGGACGTCCACCCCCCGCCCAGGCGGGAAGTCCGAGGATCTGGCATTTGCCTTAAGCTTCGGCGCGGAAGGTGTTCTGGTAGCCCGTAAGGATGAGCGCTTTTATGTGCGATTCGTCCGCAGTGCAATGTGATGAAAGTTTCAAGTGCGTTCTGAAAGTAGTCTACGGCGTCGACAATTGCTTCTGGTAGCAGGTGCATGGACGGCAGCAAGCGCGGCAGGTGCTGCGCAGGTAGCCGGCGTGGCGTCACTGCCAGACCTAGAATTGGCGTTTGCAGCCCGCACTTTTACCGAGGCGATCGCTGCGCTCGGTGGCATGCCTCAGCTAAGCACACAGATCTCGTTGGAGTTGCCCCAGCTTGCAGAAAACGGAGCGCTTGTGCCGATTATCGTCAGCAGTCAGTTGAGGGGCACCCGGGACATCCTGATCTTGGTCGATGTCAATCCTCAACCAGTGGCGGCTTGTTTCAGTTTCCCCGATGGCACCGAAGCCTATGCAGCGACCCGTATCCGTATGGCACATAGCGGCACGGTGTACGTCGCTGTGCGTACGGAGGAAGGCCTGTTTGCCGCTTCGCGTGCGATCCAGGTCACCGTTGGCGGTTGCGCCTGACGCATCCATTTTTATATTCTCGCCATGTCACAGCCCATCCGCATCCGCGCACGTGTCCGTAACGGCACCGCTGACGTGATGATCCTGATGCCGCATCCGATGGAGACAGGCTTGCGGCAGGACGAATCGGGGAACACCAAACCCGCGCACTTCATCACTCGCATGTTGGTCACGGTCGCGGAGCGCACCGTGTTCTCTGCCCGCATGAGCTTTGCGGTATCACAAGATCCTCTCCTGAATTTTCGCCTGTCCGGCGTCCTCGCTGGGGAGCGACTTCGCGTTGCCTGGACTGACAACCAGGGCGGAACACGCGTCGATGAAGCTTTGATTACCTAAATCCTTCCACCCTTTTTTAACCATGGAGTCTGAAATGAAATTCGATATGCCCATCCACAACCGACGTGTATTCATGCTGCACACACTTGTCGGCGCTTCCGTCGTAGCTACTGCACGCCAGGCTCACGCAGCGGGCGAGACTGAAGCCGTGAAGGAGACCGATGCGTATCCCAAATCGATGGGCTTTCGTTTGAATACGGCCGATGTGGACAAAGTCAAGTATCCGCGGCACACGCTCGAGCAGCGCTGCAGCCAATGCCAACTTTTCAAAAATACTGCGGGTGAACCGACAGGGCAGTGCTCGTTTTTCAAGCGCGTGGTTCCTGTGGACGGCTGGTGCCGCAACTTCAAACAAGTCAAAGCGGCGGCTTGAACCTGAACTTGCACCCTTGCGGCTAGATGCTTGCCCGCTGGCTTACTTTGGCGTGGCAAAAATGGGTCTGCCCCCGCAGTTTTTTTAGGCCTTTTGGGGCAGGTTTTCTGCAATATTGAGCGCACTAGGAATTAACTCCTAGATGCGCGGTTTTTGCATGAGCGCATCAAAGCATTAATTTGATGCCTTCAAAAAATGCCGCCGTCATCAGCACATAGCGCAGGAATTTGCCAATCAGTATGTAGGTCATGCAAGGCCAAAATGGCAACCTCAGCCAGCCTGCCAGAGTGCACAGCGGGTCGCCCACTAGCGGCAGCCAGCCGAGCAGGCAGGCTTTGGGCCCTAAGCGGTGCAGCCAACGCAAAGCGCGTGTTTGCACAGAGGCATTGCTCGCCTGCGGTGCCAAATGGCTTGCACCGCGCCCCATGGCGTAATCCAGGGCGCCACCCAGGGTGTTGCCCGCGGTGGCCACGGCAATCACTGGCCAGAATTGCGCGGGGTTGAGATGAATCACACCCAGCACCACCGGCTCCGAACCCATAGGTAGCAGCGTCGCCGAAATAAAGGACACCACAAAAACCGTGGACAGGCTATAGGCCGGCAGGGCCAGCATGTCCAAGAGCGATTGCATCCATATGTCCATTGCGCAGGCAGTATAGGTAAAGCGTGTGTCTAAACGCACAGTGTGCTGAAAATTTAGGCATATAGAATAGTTCCCCGCGTACGGCAAACTGCTGGCGCGCGGCCCTGAAGTTTCCCCCCACCACTTATTCCTTGCATGCAAATCGGTCCTTACGCATTGAAAAATCAGGTCTTCGTCGCGCCCATGGCCGGCGTCACCGACCGCCCGTTTCGGCAGTTGTGCAAACGCCTGGGCGCGGGCTATGCGGTCAGTGAGATGGTCACTTCGCGGCGCGACTTGTGGGATTCACTCAAGACTTCGCGCCGCGCCAACCACGAGGGCGAACCCGGCCCGATCGCGGTGCAAATTGCAGGCACCGATGCGGCCATGTTGGCCGACGCGGCCCGCTACAACATCGACCGTGGCGCGCAAATCATCGACATCAACATGGGTTGCCCGGCGAAAAAAGTGTGCAACAAATGGGCTGGTTCGGCGCTGATGCAGGACGAGGCTTTGGCGCTGGAGATCATCGAGGCCGTGGTGCAAGCCGGCGCTGCGCGCAATGTGCCGGTCACGCTCAAAATGCGTACCGGCTGGTGCCAAAGCGAAAAAAATGCCTTGTCGATTGCGCTGGCTGCGCAAAGCGCGGGTGTCGCCATGGTCACGGTGCATGGCCGTACGCGTGAGCAAGGCTATCGCGGGCAGGCCGAATACGAGACCATTGCTGCGGTGAAAGCCGCGCTGCACATTCCAGTGGTGGCCAACGGCGATATCGATAGCCCACACCAGGCGCGTCAGGTGCTTAACCAGACCGGCGCAGACGCGGTGATGATTGGCCGCGCCGCGCAAGGGCGCCCTTGGATATTCCGGGAAATCACGCATTTTTTGGACACCGGCAGCGTACTTGCGCCGCCCCTGGTGCAAGAGGTGCGCCGCTGGCTGATAGCCCATTTGCAAGACCATTACAGCCTGTATGGCGAGTACACCGGCGTGCGCAGTGCGCGCAAACATATTGCCTGGTATTTGCGCAGCCTGCCCGGCGGCGAAGACTTCCGCCGCCACCTCAACCTATTGACCGACAGCGCCACACAAGTGCAGGCCGTAGCCGATTACTTAGACCATTTAAACCGAAGCATGGACCGCATTCCTGCGGCCTATGATGCCAGCGGGCGCTTATTGCCCGACGCGACATCCTGTACCAACGAGAGCGACCTTATGCGCCAACCGACCTTGAGCCTGCACCATGAGCAATAACAAGCTGGACGAAAGCGTACGCGCCAGCCTGGAAGCTTACTTGCGAGACCTGGATGGTCTGGAGCCACACGGCATGCACGAGATGCTGGTGCGTGCGGTAGAAAAACCCTTGCTCGAAGTAGTCATGGTCGCTGCTGCCAACAACCAGTCCAAGGCCGCGCAATGGCTGGGCCTGAACCGGAACACCTTGCGTAAAAAACTTTTGGAACACCACCTGTTATGAACGCACTAATTTCCGTCTCGGACAAAACCGGTGTGCTTGATCTGGCGCGCGCCTTGCACGCCCTGGATATACGCCTGCTCTCGACCGGTGGCACCGCCAAGCTGCTGGCTGAGCATGGCCTGCCGGTGACCGAAGTGGCCGAGATGACTGGCTTTCCGGAAATGCTCGATGGTCGGGTTAAAACCCTACATCCTAAAGTTCATGGCGGCCTGCTCGCGCGGCGCGATGTGCCGGCGCACATGCAGGCGCTCGCAGCCCATGGCATTGAGACCATCGATCTGCTGGTGGTGAATTTGTATCCCTTCGAAGCCACGGTGGCGCGCGCCGGATGCACGCTGGAAGAGGCGATTGAAAACATCGACATAGGCGGCCCGGCCATGGTACGCAGCGCGGCCAAAAACTGGAAAGACGTAGCCGTGCTCACCGACGCCAGCCAATACGACATCGTGATAGCCGAATTGCAAGCCCATGGTGCGGTGAGCAGCAGCACCAAGTTTGCCTTGTCGGTTGCTGCCTTCAACCGCATTAGCCAGTACGACGGCGCGATCAGCGACTACCTGTCGTCGGTGCAGCCCGATGGCAGCATGTCGGTGTTTGCCGGTCAGGCCAATGGCCGCTTTGTGAAATTGCAGGATTTGCGCTACGGCGAAAACCCGCACCAGTACGCCGCGTTTTTCCGTGACCTGTACCCGGCCCCGGGCTCGCTGGTGACCGCGCAGCAATTGCAAGGCAAGGAACTCAGCTACAACAATATTGCCGACGCCGATGCCGCTTGGGAATGTGTAAAAAGTTTTGAAACCCCAGCCTGCGTCATCGTCAAACACGCCAACCCCTGCGGCGTGGCGATTGCCACCGATGCAGCCACCGCGTATTCCAAAGCTTTCAGCACCGACCCCACTTCCGCATTTGGCGGCATCATTGCCTTCAATTGCGAAGTCGATGGTGATACCGCGCGCCATGTCAGCGCCCAATTTGTGGAAGTGCTGATTGCTCCGGCCTTCAGTGCCGAGGCGCTGAGCGTTTTGTCCGCTAAAGCCAATGTGCGCGTGTTGCAAATCGCGTTGCCCTATGCCCTGGGCCAGCGCCCGGACACAGCCAGCGCCTGGAGATTGGGGCGCAATGCGGTCGATGTCAAACGCGTGGGCTCGGGCATGCTGATGCAAACGGCAGATAACCATGAACTGACCTTGGCCGATATGCGCGTGGTCAGCAAAGCGCAGCCCAGCGCAGCGCAAATGCAGGACATGTTGTTCGCCTGGAACGTAGCCAAATACGTCAAGTCCAATGCCATTGTGTTTTGCAAAGACGGCATGACCATGGGCGTGGGCGCCGGCCAGATGAGCCGTCTGGATTCGGCCCGTATCGCCTCCATCAAAGCCGGTCACGCTAGCTTGTCACTGGCTGGCACGGTCGTCGCCAGCGACGCCTTCTTCCCGTTTCGTGATGGGCTCGATGTGGTGGTCGATGCGGGCGCTACCTGCATCATCCAGCCCGGTGGCAGCATGCGCGACGACGAAGTGGTGCACGCCGCCGACGAGCGCGGAGTGGCCATGGTGTACACCGGCGTGCGGCACTTTAGGCACTAAGCCGCTGTGCTTGGCACAGAAAAAAAACGGCCCGCGAGGGCCATTTTTTTGCGCCTGCCTTGTACTCCGGTGCTTAGGGCGGGCCGGATACAAGCTTACAAGCTGGCAAACACTGCTTTGGCTGCCGCCACGCTTTCTGCGATATCGGCCTCGGTATGCGCCGCGCTGATAAAGCCGGCTTCGTACAAAGCCGGTGCGAAATACACGCCGCGGTCCAGCATGCCGTGGAACAAAGCGTTAAAGCGTTTGTTATCGGTGCTGATGACTTTGGCGTAGTTTTGCGGCAATTCGGGGAAAAGGAAAAAGCCGAACATGCCGCCTTCGCTGTCGGTGCTGAACGGCACGCCCGCCGCATCTGCAGCGCCTTGCAGGCCGCGCATCAGCGATTGGGTTTTGGTGGCTAAGGCGTCGAAAAAACCGGGCTTGCTGATTTCGCGCAGCGTGGCCAGACCGCAGGCGGTGGCGATCGGGTTACCCGATAAAGTACCGGCCTGGTAAACCGCCCCCAAGGGTGCCATTTGTTCCATCACGGCCCGCTTGCCGCCAAATGCGGCCAAGGGCATGCCACCGCCAATCACCTTGCCCAGCACAGTAATGTCCGGCGCAAAACCGGGCAGTGCTTTGCCATACACGCTTTGGGCGCTGCCCAAGGCCACGCGCAAGCCGCTCATCACTTCGTCGAACACCAGCAGCGCGCCGTATTGGGTACACAGCTCGCGGGCGCGTTTGACGAAGGGCACCGAGGCGCGCACGAAATTCATATTCCCGGCAATCGGCTCGATCATCAGGCAGGCCAGGTCTTTGCCGTGCAGGGCAAAGGCTTCTTCGAGTTGCGCTAGGTTGTTGTATTCCAGAACCAGCGTGTGCTGTACCACTTCGGGCGGCACACCGGCGCTGGTCGGGTTGCCCAGCGTGGCCAGGCCCGAGCCGGCTTTGACCAGCAAAGCATCGGCGTGGCCGTGATAGCAGCCCTCAAACTTGATAAATTTGCTGCGCCCGGTGGCGCCGCGCGCCAGACGAATGGCGGTCATGGCCGCTTCGGTGCCTGAGCTGACCAGGCGCACCATATCCATGCTGGGCACATGGCGCAAAATTTCTTCGGCTAGTTCCACCTCGCGCTCGGTGGGCGCGCCAAAGGAGAAGCCTTCGAGTAGCGCTTTTTGTACCGCCTCGACCACTGCCGGATGCCCGTGGCCCAGAATCATTGGGCCCCAGGAGCCGATGTAGTCTATATAACGCTGGCCGTTGGCATCCCAAAAATAGGCGCCCTGTGCGCGGGTCACAAAGCGGGGCGTCCCGCCCACGGCTTTGAAAGCGCGTACTGGCGAGTTGACGCCACCGGGGATGACAGCGGCGGCGCGTTGAAAAAGTTCGAGGTTACGGTCAGTGGCGGGTTTCATTGGGAGGGAAGTCAAAAAGAAAGGGTTGGTCGGGATCGCCGCTATCGTGCAGCAGTTCGTTATCGGGCTCATCATGCGCCCAAAACAGGCGGTCGGGCTGCACATGGCCCATGCCGGGGCGCAATCCGGCTTCCAGGCTACGGTCAAGGTAGCTCAGCGCCTCAGTCACCGCCTCGGCCAGCTCGGTGCCCACGGCGATCAGCGCCGCCAAGGCCGCTGACAAAGTGTCGCCTGTGCCCACAAAAGTCGCTTCCAGCCGCTCAAATTTTTCGCTGCACATGATCGCGCTGGCGCTGCACAAGGCATTGTCGATAAATTGCTCGGGCAAGGGGATGCCGGTGACTAGGGTGTAGGGCACGCCCAGCTCCTGCGCGGCTTTGGCAATGTCGCGCGCATCGGGCGCACGCGGCGCATCCCAATCGGGCAGCAGCCAGCGCGCCAAGGTCCCGTAGCTGCCCACCAGCACCGTGGTTTGCGGCAGCAGCATGTCGGCGCAGGCGTCCAGGTACTGGTCAATCTGGTCCTCGTGCCACCAGGACAGATCGGGCATATAGGTCACCACCGGCACATCGGCATAGTCCGATACGACGGCAGCCACCGCGCTCAGGTTTTCCGGGCTGCCGACAAAGCCGACTTTGAACACGTCAGGCGCCACATCTTCCAAGATGGTGCGCGCCTGGGCCAGTAGGGCGTCGTCGTCAAAGGGGAAGTGGTCGGCGATTTCGCTGGTGTCGCGGGCATAGGCTCCGGTCATCACCGGCATGGGGTGTACCCCCACCGAGGCCATGGCCAGGCAGTCGGCGGTCAAGCCGCCCGCGCCGCTGGGGTCGTTGGCATTGAAAACCATCACGCTGGCCACTGGGCCGTCGGCCGGACCGTCGTCGTCCAGCACCGTAATGGGGGCGGGGCCTGCCGTGTCTTTTTTTGGGTTCTTCATGGTCGCAACAGGTAGATAGGGCGCCGCAATCAAGGATTTCAAAAGCGCCCGGCGGCCCGCCGCAAGGCGCTATTTACAATCGCTGGATTCTATTCTCAAGGTAAATACGCTGTGACCGATACCAAAACCTGGATGTGCCTGATTTGCGGCTGGATTTATGACGAAGTTCTGGGCGCCCCGGATGATGGTATTGCCGCAGGCACTTTATGGGCCGATGTACCCATGAACTGGACCTGCCCCGAGTGCGGCGCCCGTAAAGAAGACTTTGAGATGGTGCAAATCTAAGCCATCAGCCCGCAATCTCTTGGCTTTTGACGACCGCATAGCGCGCCAGCGTGGCGGCCCTTGCCGCAGCATGGTCCACTACCGGATGCGGGTAGTTCACTCCAAGCGCTACGCCGGCAGCCTGCAACACCAAGGCCGGTGCCAGCCAAGGCGCGTGGATGTGTTTGGCATCCAAACCGGCCAGCGCCGGCACATAGCGGCGTATGAATTTGCCCGCTGCATCGAATTTTTCGCTTTGGCTGATGGGGTTAAAGATGCGGAAATAAGGCTGGGCGTCGCAACCGCTGGAGCTGACCCATTGCCAGCCGCCGTTGTTGGCCGAGAGATCAAAGTCGTTCAGTTGCTCGGCGAAATAGCGCTCACCCCAGCGCCAGTCGATGCCCAGGTGCTTGACCAAAAAGCTGCCCGCGACCATGCGCAGCCGGTTGTGCATATAGCCGCTCTGATTGAGCTGGGCCATGGCCGCGTCTACCAGCGGGTAGCCGGTGCGAGCCTCGCACCAGGCGGCAAAGCGGTCTTGGGCCAGCGCACCTTGCTCCCAGACAATGGCGTCGTAAGCGGGCTTGAAGCCCTTGCCCGCCACATGGGGAAAATTGGACAGCACCTGAAAATAAAAATCGCGCCAGACCAACTCGGCTAGCCAGACCCGTGCGCCCGGGTCACCCGCCCCTTGCTGCCCCAGTGCCAGATTGACCAACTGGCGGATCGACACCGTGCCAAAGCGCAAATGCACGCTCAGGTAGCTCGGGCCTTTGACGGCGGGGAAATTACGCGTGTCTTCATAGGCGCGCATGCGCGGCGCAAAGTCAGACAACAGGGCTTGGGCACCGGCTTCTCCCGCTGCAATGCCCAGAGCAGACAAATTAGTAGGCACAAACCCAATGTCGGCCAAGGTGGGGACGCCCTGCCGATAAGCCGCCGGGCGACTGGCCAGCTTCTTCGCTAAAGTGCCGCAATCATGGGTGGGAAGCGGATGGCTAGCCAGGCGCGCTAGCCAGGCACGCAGATAGGGCGTGAACACGCCATAGGGCTTGCCGGTTTGGGTCAGGATTTCACGCTGTTCAAACGCCACATGGTCTTTCACGCTCACCCAGGCCTTGCGCATGCGCGCCAGCGCGCTTTGCACCTGGGCGTCGCGGGCAATCGCCTGAGGCTCGTAGTCGCGCGCGCAAAACACCGCATCAACGCCCAGCGCCTGCGCCAGCGCTGGGATGTCTTCCTCGGCCCAGCCATGGCGCACGATCAGGCCGGCGTGCGCCTGCGTGCCCAGGGCGCGCACTTGCGCATCTAGCGCGGCCAGCGATTCGCGGATGAACTCCACCCGGCGGTCGGCACGCGGCAAGCGATCCAAAATGGCGCGATCCAGAATAAAAACGCAATGCACTTGCGCGCAGGATTGCAGGGCTGCGGCCAAGCTGGCGTTGTCCGTCAGGCGTAAATCGCGGCGCAGCCAGACCAGGCCGGAGGAATAAGTGCTTTGCATGCCTATCGCTAAAATAGTTAGATGTCCAGCGATTTTGCATCCACCAACCTCACGCACCATTTTTTGATTGCGATGCCAGGCTTGGAAGACGGACTTTTCTCCAAAAGCGTGGTCTATTTATGCGACCACAGCCCGCGCGGCGCGCTGGGGCTCATCATCAACAAGCCCTCTGAAATCAATTTGGCTGATTTGTTTGGCAAAGTCGATTTGTCTCTGCAGCGCGCCGATCTGGCCGATCAGGCGGTGCTGCAAGGCGGCCCACTGCACGAACAGCGCGGTTTTGTGCTGCACGAGGCTTCGTCTGGCGCCTTCGATAGTTCGCCCGGCGCCAGTTATGCCTCCAGCATGGTCATCCCCGGCGGCCTGGCCATGACGACCTCGCGCGACGTGCTGGAAGCCCTGGCCGGTGGGCAGGGCCCAAGCAAAGTGCTGGTCTCCTTGGGCTATGCGTCCTGGGGCGAAGGCCAGTTGGAGAGCGAACTGATGCGCAACAGCTGGCTCACGGTGGATGCCGAAAAAAGTATTATTTTCGATACCCCGGTCAACCAGCGCTACGAGCGCGCGCTGGACTTGCTGGGTTTGAAGGCCTGGATGATCGCCCCGCAGGCGGGTCACGCATGAACGCGCTGGCCATGCCCGCGCCCTTCACGGTGCTGCCGCCCACACAGGCCAAGGCGGTGCCGGCGGATTTGCAGCGCTTTATGGCTTTTGATTTTGGTACCCGGCGCACCGGCGTGGCAGTGGGCAGCCGCCTGCTGGGCGGGGCGCAGCCGCAAGCCACCATCAGCGTTGCAGGCGATGCGCGCTTTGCCCAAATCGCCCTGCGTCTGAAGGAATGGGAGCCACAGGCCTTGGTGGTAGGCGTGCCGTACCACCCGGACGGCGCGCCCCACGACAATACGCTGCGCGCGCAAAAGTTTGGACGCCAGTTGCAGGGCCGCTTCGGCTTGCCGGTGTTTGAGGTGGACGAGCGCTACAGCACCACCGAAGCGCTGGCCGGCGGCGCCAAAGATGCCGATGCGGCTTCGGCCTGCATCATTCTGGAGCAGTTTTTGCGGAGCTTGTCGCCATGACCCTGGTTCTCAATGCCGAAGCCCTGTACCTGGAGCTGCTGCGCGGCGTGCGCTTGATGTGCCAGTCTGATAGCCGTTTGGTCGGCATCACTTCGGGCGGCGCCTGGCTGGCCGAGCGTTTGCACAAAGACTTAGGTCTTGCCGGCGCCTTTGGCACGATTTCGTCGGCGATGCACCGCGACGACTTTGCCAAGCGTGGCTTAGCGGCCAGCGGCAAAACGCAGTTGCCCTTTGAAATCAAAGACGCGCATTTGGTGGTACTAGACGATGTGCTTTACACCGGGCGCACCATACGCGCCATCACCAATGAATTGTTTGACTATGGTCGCCCGGCCAGCGTGCGCCTGGCAGTGCTGGTAGATCGTGGCGGGCGCGAATTGCCAATTCAGGCCGACTTTGCCGCGGCGCGCGTCTCGCTTGATATCGGCCAGTCGCTGGCCCTGGCGCGCGATGCGGCGGGCGCCTTTAGCTTTGATGTGAAAGAAAAATAAGCCATGTTGCACCGGCGCAATCCGCAACTCAACCAGCACGGCGAGCTGATTCACCTGCTCTCCACCGAAGGGCTGTCGCGCGAAATACTGACGCATATTCTGGATACG
>CAMCJY010000032.1 GCA_945875225.1 Comamonas sp. lk
ATCGCTTGCCTTTGAGGGTGTTAATCAGCGTGGACTTGCCCACATTGGGAATGCCGCAAATCAGCACGCGCATGGGTTTGGCCATGCCGCCGCGCAAGGGCGCGAGTTGGTGGCAGGCCTCGACCAGGGCGCGCGCCGGTGTGGTCATGCCCGCGTCCAGCGGCAGCGCGCGCACGCCGGGCATGGCGTTGTAATGGGCCAGCCACTGGGCGGTGCGCGCCGGGTCAGCCAGGTCTTGCTTGTTCAGCACTTTGAGCGCCGGCTTGCCGCGCGTGAGTTCGGCCAGCATCGGGTTGGCGCTGGAGCCCGGTAAGCGCGCGTCCAGCAGCTCGATAACCACGTCAATATCCCGGATGCGCTCGCCAATGGCTTTGCGCGTCAGGTGCATATGCCCGGGAAACCACTGTATCGCCATATTCTTGTTCTCTGTGCCGAGGGGAATGCGCGATTGTCCGGTACTTTGGCGGACGTCTATGCGCTGCTTGCGCATGGCACTTTGCGCACCAAGCAGCGTTGAGGCGCAAGGACTGCGTTTAAGCCGTGGGCCGCCCCAGCCGCGCCGGCGAAAGGTATTGCTGCAAATAAGCGTCAAAAGGCTGGGTGTCTGCCGTTTCAATTTCGCGCTGTCGCTCCAACGAGGCCTGCGCCAATTGCTGGAAGTGCGCCAACTCGTGCGGTTCGAGGGGGCGTGCCAGTTCCTGCGCTTTGGTTTGCTGCGAAAGACTGCGCACGAAAGCAGAGAACGATCCGCCATGGTCTTCGCGCATAACTTGCAGCACACGGGCCGAGGGCAGGCTGTCTGGGTGCGTCAAGCCATGCTGTGCCAGCTCGACCGCTTGCGCGTACTCGCTACCGCCGTGGGCTTGGTCTAGTGCCTGGGCAACTGGGCGCAACTGGGCCACGATATCCAGACCCCAGGTGGTCAGGTCCACCATGTCATCACCCCGCTGCAATTGCAAACCGGGTTCGCGGCCCCGCTCGGCGACGCATTGCTGGTTGCGGGACATGGCCGCGATTTCGGTCGGGCTGTCCTGCGGGCTGGGCTGGCTCAGGCAGTGCAGCAAAAACACGTCCAAAAACCGCAAAGTGGAGGCGCTAATACCGACCGGCTCGAAGGGATCCAGATCCATCAAGCGCACTTCCACGTATTCCACGCCGCGTTCGCGCAGCGCGTGCAGCGGGCGCTCACCCTGGAAGATGACGCGCTTGGGCCGGATGGTGCCGTAAAACTCGTTTTCGATTTGCAGCAAACTGGTCGCCAATTGTTTAAAGCTGCCGTCGGCATTACGCACGCCGATGTCCACATACGGCGCATAGGGCTCCGTCAGCGCCTGGTGCAGCGAGGCGGCATAGCCTTCCAAGCTGTTGTAGCTGACAGCCAACGCGCTTTGCGCATCGCTTTGGTAGCCCAGGCGCCCCATGCGTAGCGATGTGGCATACGGCAGACCCATGGTGCCGGGATGCAATTCCTGCAAAGAGTGGCTGCGGCCTTGCACAAAAGTGGAACACACCGCAGGCGAGGCGCCAAACAAATACAAAAGCAAAAACGCATGACGGCGGAAATTGCGTATCAGCGCGAAATAGTCCTGGCTGGATACCTCGGGCAAAGACCAGTTGTAGTGGATGCCCGAGATGGTTTGCATGCGCCGCCCGTAGCGGTAGCCCAGACCGCTGCGGTACACGGTTTTGGCCTGGCCCACGTTAGAGCTGCCGAACTGGCCCAGCGGAATCGCATCGTCTGTTGGCAGGCCACAGGGCATGCTGGACACCCAAAGCATCTCTTCGCCCATGGATGCCAATGTGTAGTTCTGCACGCGGCGCAGTTCGTCCAGGCAGTCTTCAATGCCCGCATGCACGCCGGTGATCAACTCAATCTGGGATTCACTGAAATCGGTGGTGATGTGCGGATGCGTCAGCGCCGAGCCCAGCGCTCGCGGATGGGGCGTGGCCGCCAATGCGCCGTTGCTAAAGGAGCGCAGGCTTTCTTTTTCAATACCCCGGCGCATACCTTGCAGTTGCTGCGCCGGGAAGCCTTCACGGGCCCAATTGCTTTCACTCATGCCAGTCGGCCCTTTTAATTTTTCGCTCGTACTGAAGGTAGCACAGTAGGGTGTAACTGGGGTGAACGGCACCGATTGCAAGAGCGCCGCACAGGGGAATAGATGGGAAGGCGCGCAAGCGCGCGCTTTTGGCGCTAGGGCAAGGGGTTTGCGCGCAGATTAACGTAGGTGCCGCCCAGCGCGGCCTATTTCATGTGCGCCCTGGGCAGCCCCGCTGGCAGGGATTTGGAACTTCGCGGTATCGACAACTTCGGTTAATTGGGCCTGCAATCGTTCGTCCGCACCCTCGCCTAATCCAATCCAGCTACCTTCGCTCAGCGTGATATGGGCCGCTTCGACGCTGCCAGCACCGGCGCACAAAATCGTACGGGTGGGCGCGTCCTGGGCCACGAGCGCCAGCATGGCCGGCACCACCGCCTCAGGCTGCAAGGCGGCAAGCACCGGCTCGGGCATCAAGCCGGCGGTCATGCGCGTAGCGGCGGTGGGTGCCAGGCAATTGACGTGGATATTGCTTTTTGCACCTTCTATGGACAGCGTCTGCATCAGCCCGACCAGCGCCATCTTGGCCGCGCCATAGTTGCTCTGCCCAAAATTTCCGTACAGGCCGCTGCTGGAAGTCGTCATCAGGATGCGGCCGTATTTTTGCGCAATCATGTGCGGCCAGACGGCTTTGCTGCAATGGACCGCGCCCATTAGATGCACTTCCAGCACCAGGCGGAAGTCGTCTAGTTCCATCTTGGCAAAACTTTTGTCCCGCAAGATACCGGCGTTATTGACCAAAATATCGATACGGCCCCAGGCGCCCATGGTTTCTTGCACCAGGGCCTGCACCGCCACGAAATCGGTAACCGATGCGCTATTGGCCATGGCCGTGCCACCGGCAGCGCTGATTTCGGCCACCACCGCCTCGGCAACCGTGGCCGAGCCACCCGATCCGTCAACCGCGCCACCCAGGTCATTGACCACCACTTTGGCACCGCGTGCCGCCAAGGCCAAGGCGTGCAAGCGGCCCAAACCACCGCCCGCGCCAGTCACAATCGCTACACGGTCTTTGAAATCTATCGGCATAAGATGTCCTGCAAGAAATAGGAGCTGTGCACCCTGCACAGCCAAACCGCCAACTCTACTGCAAGCCTCAGGGCTACTAAGCCAAGACACGCAACTAAAGCGACATCATGGAACTGAACTCCGAAATCCCCACCGCCCCGCCCCGTGATGCCGCCACCGTCGTGATATTGCGCGATGGCCCCCAAGGGCCGGAAGTGTTTTTGGTCAAGCGCCATGGCCTGTCGGACGTCTTGGGTGGCGCCTATGTGTTTCCCGGCGGCAAGATGGACGCAGCCGATAGTGCACCCGGGCACCATGCTTACCTGGACCAAAGCCCAGAGCAACTGCACGCCGCCCTGGGCGAGCAGGACACCGCGCCGGCCACCGCCTGCGGCCTTTTTATCGCTGCGCTGCGCGAAACCTATGAGGAGGCGGGCGTGCTGTTTGCCCACAGCGACGGGCCAGCAAGCCAAGCCGCCTCGATAACAGCCGCACCGGCGCCAGCCCAGAGCAATGACTTTCACCAGCGCCTGCGTAGCGGCAGCTTGCGCCTGCAAACCCTGGCGGTGCATCCCTGGTCGCGCTGGATTACGCCGCGCATGCCCTCGGTGACGAATAAGCGCTTCGATACCCGGTTCTTTATCTCGGTGATGCCGGCGGGTCAGCACGCGGCGCATGATGACTTTGAAGCCACCGAAAGCGCCTGGTTGCGCCCGCGCGTAGCACTAGAACAATATTGGGAGCGGGAGATTGAGCTGGCGCCGCCCCAAATAATGAGCCTGGCGCATTTATCGCGCTACCACAGCGCGGAACAAGCCATGGCAGCCGCCCGGGCGGCTATGCCACCGGTCATCATGCCCGAGGCCTTCCATGAAAACGAGGAGCGCGTGATCTGCTACCCCGGCCACGCGCGCCACCCCATCGGGCAGCGCGCCTTGCCCGGCCCGCTGCAACTGTTCTGGCGCAACAAGCGCTTTGAGCCCGAGGGCGGTTTTGAAGCGCTCTTTACTTAAAGCTTTATCGCCTCAAAGCAAAAACGCTGGCGGAGCCCCAAAAACCTTGGACTCGCACCAGCGCCAAAAGTGAAGACTTGGTTTTTATAGACCCCCCGCCTCAGCAGAGACAGGGGGATGCCATTACTGACTCAAATCAAAGCGATCCGCGTTCATCACCTTGACCCAGGCAGCCACAAAGTCTTTAACAAACTTCTGCTGGTTGTCATCCTGGGCATACAACTCTGACAGTGCACGCAATTGGGAGTTTGAACCGAAGGCCAAATCCACCCGTGTGGCGGTCCACTTGGTTGCGCCGGTCGTGCGATCACGGCCTTCATACGCGTTATCACCGGCAGGCTTCCAGTCGATGCCCATATCGACCAGATTGACAAAAAAGTCATTGGTCAACTGGCCTTGGCGCGTGGTCAGTACACCATGGGGATTGCCTTGGGCATTGGCTCCCAGCACGCGCAGACCACCGGCCAGAACCGTCATTTCAGGCGCGGACAAACCGAGCAACTGCGCTTTGTCGATCAACATTTCTTCAGGAGAGACGTTGTAGGCCGCCTTGCGATAGTTGCGAAAGCCATCAGCTTGCGGCTCGAGCACAGCAAATGACTCTGCATCCGTATGCTCTTGTGAAGCATCCATACGGCCGGGCGCAAACGGCACCTCGATCGCAACACCTGCTGCTTTGGCTGCCGCTTCCACGCCGGCGTTGCCCGCCAGCACGATCAGGTCGGCGATCGACACCCGCTTGCCGCCATCGGCGTGGGCATTGAACTGCTCTTGCACCGCGCCTAAGGCCGCCAGCACTTTGGACAGTTGCGCGGGCTGGTTGACGTCCCAGTCCTTTTGCGGGGCCAGGCGAATACGCGCGCCGTTGGCACCACCGCGTCGGTCGCTGCCGCGGTAGGTGCTTGCCGACGCCCAAGCGGTCGAAACCAACTCGCTCACCGACAGGCCACTGGCAATGATCTGCGCTTTCAGTGCCGATATATCGGCAGCGTTGACCAAGGAATGGTTCACGGCCGGAATCGGGTCCTGCCAGATCAAGTCCTCGGCCGGCACTTCAGGTCCGAGGTACAGGCACTTGGGACCCATATCGCGGTGGGTCAGCTTGAACCAGGCGCGTGCGTAGGCATCGGCAAATTCTTCAGGGTTGGCCTGGAAATGGCGAGAAATCTTTTCATACGCCGGGTCCATACGCAGCGAAAGATCAGCCGTGGTCATGTGCGGCGGATGCATTTTGCTGGGATCGTGTGCGTCAGGAATCATGTCCTCGGGGGCGACATTCTTGGCGCGCCATTGAATGGCACCAGCGGGGCTGTTCACTTGCTCGTACTCATACTTGAACAGCACCTTGAAATAGCCCATATCCCACTGCGTCGGATTGGGTTTCCAGGCGCCATCAAAGCCGCTGGTCGTGGTATCGCCGCCTTTGCCGCTACCGTGCTTATTGATCCAGCCAAAGCCCATGGCTTCCATGGGCGCTGCTTCGGGTTCGGGCCCGACCAAAGCGGGATCGCCCGCGCCATGCATCTTGCCAAATGTATGACCGCCAGCCACCAGTGCCACGGTCTCATAATCGTTCATTGCCATACGGGCAAAGGTTTCACGCACGTCGCGACCTGATGCAACAGGATCGGGCTTGCCGTCCGGACCCTGGGGGTTCACATAGATCAAGCCCATCTGCACCGCTGCAAGCGGACTCTCGAGAACGCGATCACCGCTGTATCGGCTGTTGGGTTTGTCACTGGTAGCCAGCCATTCTTTCTCCATACCCCAGTAAACATCTTCCTCAGGCGCCCAAATGTCAGCGCGACCACCGCCAAAGCCAAAGGTCTTAAAGCCCATGGATTCCATAGCCACATTGCCGCCCAGCACAAACAAGTCAGCCCAGGAAATCGCGTTGCCATATTTTTTCTTAATCGGCCACAAGAGGCGGCGGGCCTTGTCCAGGTTGCCGTTGTCAGGCCAGCTATTGAGCGGTGCGAAGCGATGGTTACCGGTATTGGCGCCGCCACGGCCATCGGCGGTTCGGTAGGTACCCGCCGCATGCCAAGACATGCGGATCATCAAGCCACCGTAATGGCCCCAGTCTGCCGGCCACCAGTCCTGCGAATCGGTCATCAGCGCGACCATGTCTTTCTTGAGGGCTGCGAAATCCAATTTCTTGAAGGCCTCGGCATAGCTGTAGCCTGCATCCATCGGGTTGGACACGGGTTGATGCTGATGCAATATCGCCAGGTTTAGCTGGTTAGGCCACCAGTGCGCGTTGGACTGGGTACCTTGCTGCGCGCGGGCGCCGCCGGCACTGTGGAATGGGCATGTGCCCGCTTCTGCGATTTGACTCATGGATGATCTCCTTGATCGGTTACTGACAACAACTGAAAAAAATTATCCGGGTGCAAGCACCATAGCTAGACGCGGCCTTGAAAATTGAGGATAGGAAAATACACACCGGACCCCGTGCCCGAAACCTTCAGGACTTACGTCTTGCCCATTCTGTGCTCAGCTATCAACTTTACTAATTGATTGTCTTTATCTATCAAATAGCCAAGTTCAATTCCGCTCTACCATCTTACTAGCGCCCCGTGATGCGTGCCTTGGAAAAGCCCAATTCGGCGGGCGTGTACTAGATTACCCGGCGAACATGACAATTGTTTCTCACACCGTCGTCAGTCTGCGGGTGGACTGTAGGTCTGGTGTGGCAGCCAAAAAAGCCCTACAAACACTAGTTTTGCGGGGCTCTTTGGAGAACAAGTCGGACAATGCCCGCAAACTCAATCTTCGACAAACGCCTCTTCACGCTTGGCCTTGATCGACGGCAGGAACACAATACTTAAGAGGATGACCGCTCCAAGCAAGAGGCTGGCCGACAGCGGACGGGTAATAAACACCGACCAGTCGCCACGCGAGAGCAGCAGCGCCCGACGTAGGTACTCTTCCATCATCGGGCCCAAAATAAAGCCCAATAACAAAGGCGCAGGCTCGGTGCCCAGCTTGATAAAGATGTAGCCGATACAGCCGAAGATAGCTACCATCCAAATATCGAAAGTGGTGTTGTTGGTGGAATACACACCGATGGCGCAAAACAGCACAATCGAAGGAAACAACCAGCGGTAAGGCACGGTCAGTAATTTGATCCAGATGCCGATCAACGGCAGATTCAAAATCACCAGCATCAAGTTGCCGATCCACATCGAGGCAATCAAGCCCCAAAACAACTCGGGGTTGCTGGTCATCACCTGCGGGCCGGGCTGGATGTTGTGGATGGTCATAGCGCCCACCATCAAGGCCATCACCGCGTTTGGCGGAATGCCCAGGGTCAGCAGCGGAATGAACGAGGTTTGCGCACCCGCATTATTGGCCGCCTCTGGGGCGGCCACGCCACGGATATTGCCTTTGCCAAAAGGCACTTCGCCGGGGCGCAAGGCGGTTTTCTTTTCCAGGGTGTAGGCCGCAAACGCCGCCATCACCGCACCGCCGCCGGGCAGGATACCTAGCAACGAGCCCAGGGCCGTACCGCGTAATATGGCCGGGATCATGTTGCGAAAATCTTCGTTAGTGGGCAGGAGACCCGACACCGAGGCAGTGAACACCTTGCGTTCGTTTTCGTTTTTGGACAGGTTGCTGATGATCTCGCCGTAGCCAAACACCCCCATGGCAATGACGATAAAGCCGATGCCATCGGTCAATTCAGGCACGTCCAGACTAAAGCGCGCCACGCCCGAGTTCACGTCGGTACCGACCATGCCCAACAACAGGCCCAGCACAATCATGGCCACCGCTTTAATGAGCGAGCCTGAAGCCAGCACCACCGCACCAATCAGGCCCAAAATCATGAGTGAGAAATACTCCGCAGGGCCGAATTTAAAGGCCAACTCGGTGAGCGGCGCAGCGAAGGCCGCCAGAATCAAAGTGCCTACGCAACCGGCGAAAAACGAACCCAAGCCTGCGGCCGCCAACGCCGGACCAGCCCGTCCGTTGCGCGCCATCTGGTAGCCGTCGATGACCGTCACCACCGAAGAAGACTCGCCCGGCAGGTTGACCAAAATCGCGGTGGTGGAGCCGCCGTATTGGGCGCCGTAATAAATACCGGCCAGCATGATGAGCGCCGCCACCGGGGGCAGCGCATAAGTGGCAGGCAACAACATGGCAATCGTGGCCAGCGGCCCGATGCCCGGCAAGACGCCGATCAGCGTTCCCAAGAGGCAACCGGTAAAGGCGTAAGCCAGGTTCTGCAGCGTGAACGCGACCCCAAAACCCAGGGCCAGGTTATTGTATAAATCCATGGAAGTTCCTTAACGGGTCAAAAAGGTTGGCCAGACCGGGAACTGCAACTTCAGCAGCATGATGAATGCGCCGTAGCTGAACAATGAAAGCAGGACCGCAAGAATCAGCACTTCTTTGAATTTAAATTCATCGCCTGCGTTGCTCGCCACAAAAGTCAGGGCAAAAATCCCAAAAATCAAACCCATGGGCGGAAGGCCGATACTGGGCAGACCGCCAATCGATGCGCCAAACACCAAATTACCTGAAATGATGAAGATCAGCGGCTTCCAAGCAATACGGCCTAGCGGATCTCCATCGGCCGTCTCCACGACCAAGGCCGTGATGGTGACAATCAATCCCAAAACGGCTAAAAGCACGCCAAGCGCCATAGGGAAATAGCCCGGACCCATGCGAGCCCCGGTGCCGACGGAATAGCTACCTGCACCCCAAGCAAATGCCAGTCCTACCAGCAAAAACATGAGGCCCGCAAAGAAGTCTTTTTGACTTTTTATTTGCATTCTTTGTCTCCTGAACGTCAATTGAAGTGGCGCGATTCTGCACTAATTCGTAAATGCTTAAAAATGCGGCAATTAAGTCAGGGTTTTAAGCTTGATAACAAGCCGCCAAGGCGCGTTGCGCCAAACAGCAGCCTTGCCGCCGGCGCACCACGCCGCACATCAACGCTTTTTAAAGGCCACCACCTTCTGGTGCTGCTCGCCCAGCCCGTCGATACCCAAGGCGATTGTGTCGCCGGCCTTCAGGTAGGAAGGCGCGGGTTTGCCATTTTTCTTCATACCCATGCCCACGCCGGGCGGCGTGCCGGTGGTGATGACGTCGCCGGGCATCAAGGTCATGAACTGGCTCACATAGCTCACCAGCTTGGCCACCATAAAAATCATGGTCTTGGTATTGCCGGTTTGCATGCGTACGCCGTTCACATCGAGCCACATGCCCAGGCGCTGGGGCTTGGGCACTTCGTCACGGGTGACCAGCCAGGGGCCGATAGGGCCGAAGGTGTCACAACCCTTGCCCTTGTCCCAGGTGCCACCGCGCTCGATCTGGAATTCGCGCTCCGACAAGTCATTGATAGTGCAATAGCCAGCCACGTAGTCCAGCGCCCGCGCTTGCGACACATGGCTGGCGCGCGTGCCGATGACCACGCCCAGCTCCACTTCCCAGTCGGTTTTTACCGAATTTTTGGGCAGCATCACATCGTCGTTAGGGCCTTGTACGCAGCTGTTGGCCTTCATAAACACCACCGGCTCTTGCGGGATCGGCATGTTGGACTCGGCCGCATGGTCCGCATAGTTCAGGCCGATGGCAATGAATTTACCCACCTGGCTGATGGGGCAGCCCATGCGGGGCTTGCCGCGCACCAGAGGCAATGCATCCGTCTTGATACGGGCCAGCTTAGCCAGCGCTTTATCGTTCAAGTGGTCCGCAGTGATGTCCTTAATATGCCCGGACAAATCGCGCAATTTGCCTTCGGCATCGATAAGGCCCGGTTTCTCACGACCGGCTGCGCCGTAGCGTACTAATTTCATACTGACTCCTGTTGAAAAATTTATACCACTGGCTTTAAGACCCGTACCCACTGGCGCGCAGGCAATCCCCATTGTTCTTGGATGTATTCGCCACGCGCCGCCCAGGTGGCGCGCGGCGGCCGCGTGGCAGTGCGCTGTGCCAGCACCACGGTGTTACCTTGGCGCGTAGCCTTGAAGGCCCAAATCGCATCACGCCCGAAAGCGCTGGCAATACGCTCTACGCTGCGGTCAAAACTAGAACTGCGGCCAAACAAATTCACCGTCATACAACCGTCGTCCGTCAGGGTGCTGCGGCAGTCGGCGTAAAAGTCCGGGCTGTCGAGTACCGGTGCTGCGGCCTCGTGGTCGTACAAATCGACGTGCAAGGCATCGACCACGCCCTGCCAGCGTTTTTGCCGTATTTCTTGGGCCGCATCGGCCAGAACGACTTTCATACGCGGGTTATCCATAGGCAAATGAAACCAGCCCCGGCAGGCGTGCAGCACCTGGGGATTGAGTTCGATGGCGGTGCTGCGCATGCCCATTTCCAGCGCGCAAAACTTGGTCAGCGAGCCGGCGCCAAGGCCTAACTGCAAAGCCTGGCGCTTAGGGGCGGTGGACGGATCGATGAGCATCAGCCAGGCCATCATGCGCTGGATGTATTCATGCACCAGCGCGGTGGGCTCGTCCATCAGCATGGAGCCCTGAATCCAGATGCTGCCCAGATGCAGGTGCCGTATAGCCCCTTCTTCCGAAAAATTCACTTCGGGCAATTCGTCGTAGATAGAAGGTTTCAAGCGGACACCGGTGGAGCAAACAAGCACTATTTATACCAGCGCAGCAATTTTGGGCAACGCGTCCAGCGTGTTACGCCAAATGGCACTGCGCATATCCTCCGCATCCTGTCCGCGTAAACCGGCGAGTAATTGCCCAATTTTGGGTACCTGTTCGGGCGCGTTGCGGCCCTGGGTCAACCCTTTAGCGCGCTCTGCCGCAGTGCGGTACAACCAGTGCGGCGGTATATCGGGCGCATCCGTTTCCAGCACCAGGCTTTCCAGCGGCAGGCTTTGCGCCAAGCTGCGCAATTGCAAGGCGCGCTCAAAGGTCACCGCGCCGCCAAAGCCGAGTTTGAAACCCAGCTCCACAAAATGCTGCGCCTGCGCATCGCTGCCATTAAAGGCATGGGCAATGCCGCGCCATCGGTAGCCGCCTTGGCCCACTGCACGCAAATATTTCAGCAGCCGATCCGCGCTGCGGCGCACATGCAGCACTACGGGTAAATCATGCTTGCGAGCCAATGCCAGTTGTGCACGGTAAAAAAACTCTTGTTTCTCGCGCATGGCGGGGATGCACAGAGTGGGCACAAAAAAATCTAAACCAATTTCGCCGACCGCCACCAATCGCGGGTCTGCGCGCTGCGCGTCCAGCGCAACATCAAGCGCCTGCAAATCGAAGACCTCAGCCTGCGGCACGAAGAGCGGATGGATGCCAAGTCCATAGCTATCGCCCTGGGCATGGGCCAAATCACGTACCGTATCCCAATTAGCGCGCTCAACCGCTGGGATAAAACAATGCGCCA
>CAMCJY010000033.1 GCA_945875225.1 Comamonas sp. lk
CATTTTCAAACTCGGTGGTAATGGCGCTGCAAATGGCGGCCAGTTGCGCCAGCCCTTGTGGGTCCTGGTAGCCGCTTTGGATGTGGTGGTGGCTGACGCGCCCGGCTGGGCTTTCGGCATCAGGGTCCAGCACTGCTGTCTCATAACCCATGGCTTGGGCGGCATGCACAAACATGCGGCCTAATTGACCGCCACCCACCACGCCCAGCGTTAGCGGCCCGCCGCCCGGTCCGGCGGCCTGCGCTCCAGGTAACAGCGCAGCGCTTGCGCTCATAAGCCGACCAGTCCGCCCGACAAGCCCGTCACGGGCAAAAGCTGCTCGCGCGCTGCGCGCGTTTGCTCTGCGCGATAGGCATCCAATTGCTTGCCTAGCGCCGCATCGTGCGCAGCCAAGAGGGCCACCGCAAACAAAGCCGCATTGGCCGCACCGGCTGCGCCAATGGCAAACGTAGCCACCGGTATGCCTTTGGGCATTTGCACAATGCTGTGCAGGGACTCAACGCCTTGCAAGTGCTGGCTCGGCACCGGCACGCCCAGCACCGGCACCGTGGTTTTGCAGGCCAGCATGCCCGGCAGGTGCGCGGCACCGCCAGCGCCGGCGATGATGGCGCGCAGGCCCCGGCCCTGGGCCGCTTGCGCAAAAGTGAACATTTCGTCAGGCATGCGGTGCGCTGAAAGCACACGCGCCTCAAAGGCGATGCCAAACTGTTGGAGAATCTGCACTGCGTGCTGCATGGTGTCCCAGTCCGAACTGGAACCCATGACGACCGCGATAGGTGTGGTGCTCATAGGATTGGAAACAGCGCTTGGCACCTGCGCCCGAGGATCAGACGGCAGCCGTGCCGCAAGGCTAGACCCCTAATTTTACGTTTTCACCCCGAGTATTTTTTCATGATCAACGTCACCCTGGAAAATTTTGAAACTGAAGTCATCCGCGCCTCGCACGAGCTACCGGTGCTGCTGGACTTCTGGGCTCCCTGGTGCGGGCCCTGCAAAGTCATAGGGCCGCTCTTGGAAAAGGTCGAAACCGATTACGCCGGGCGCTTCAAATTGGTCAAGATCGACTCGGACCAAGAGCAAGAGCTCTCCAAAGCCTTTGGCATCCGCAGCATCCCCACGTGCGTGCTCATGATCGCCGGCAAGCCGGCCGACGGCTTCATGGGCGCGGTGCCCGAAAGCCAAATCAAGACCTTTTTGGACAAACACCTGCCGCCCGAAGGCGCCTCTCTCACCGACGCCGAAGACGCGCAGGCCTTGCTGGCGGCGGGCGATGTGGAAGCGGCGCTGCACAAATTGCAGGAAACCCTGGCCGCCGACCCGGCTAATGACGATGCGCGCCACGAACTGGTCAAACTGCTGATTCATCACAACGCCTTGGAAGACGCCAAGGCCGCTCTGGCTCCCGCCCTGGCCGCCATTCCCCGCCAGATCCGCTTTGACGCTTTGCACCATTTTTTAAGCGCCATCGAGTACGTCCATACCGACCCGCGTGGCAACTGGGAACTGGCGCAGTTTGACGAAGCTATCGCGGCCAACAAGCGCGACTTTGATACCCGTCTGGCCAAAGCCCGGGTCTTGATGGTGGAGGGCCAGTGGACCGTGGCCATGGACGAATTGCTGGAAATCATCATGCGCGACAAAACCTGGGGCGATGCGGTGCCGCGCAAAACCTTTGTGGCGATTTTGGAGTTGCTCACCCCGCCCAAACCCAAAGGCGCAGCGCAAGATACCGGTAAAACCGCTGGCGGCATCGAAATCGCCGGCAAAGTTGTCGTGGAAACCGATCCGCAAGCGCAAATGGTCGCCACCTACCGGCGCAAGTTGAGCATGGCGCTGAATTAACTTTGGGCCACTATCGACTGCCTGCCTGATCGCGCGTTTTCTAAGCTTAGAACGCGCAGCAGGGTCAACCCATAAGCCGCTGCAATGCTTCCTGGTACTTCGCCGCCGTTTGCGCGATCACCGCGTCCGGCACGCGGGGTGCGGGCGGCGTTTTACTCCAAGGTTTGCCATCGACTTGTGCGGCCTCCAGCCAGTCGCGTACAAATTGTTTGTCGTAGCTCGGCGGGTTGCTGCCTTCGGCATAACTCTCCAAAGGCCAGTAGCGCGATGAATCGGGCGTCAGCACCTCGTCCATCAGTGTGAGCGTGCCCGCCGCGTCCAGTCCGAACTCAAACTTGGTGTCGGCAATGATGATGCCCTTGGTCAGTGCAAAAGCCGCGGCCGCTTCGTACAGCGCGATGCTGATATCGCGGATGCGCGTGGCCAAGTCCAAGCCGATCATGTCCACGGTTTGCGCGAAGCTGATGTTCTCATCATGCTCTCCGACAGCGGCTTTAGCAGCAGGGGTGTAAATCGGCGTGGGCAGGCGCGAGGCATTGCGCAGGCCCACGGGCAGGGTCACACCGCAGACTGCGCCATGGGCTTGGTATTCCTTCCAGCCGCTGCCCGCCAGGTAGCCGCGCACAACCGCTTCGATGGGCAAAGGCTTGAGCCGCTTGACCAACATGCTGCGCCCTTGCACTTGCGCCACTTCGTCCGGTGCCACCACACTTTCGGGTGTTTCGCCGGTCAGGTGAATGGGGCACAGGTTCAGGCCTTGGGGGCCCAATTTGTCAAACCAGAACAAGGCCATTTGCGTGAGCAAAGCGCCCTTACCGGGGATGGGCTCGCCCATGATCACGTCAAACGCACTGAGGCGGTCGCTGGCAAGCATGAGGATGCGCTCAGTGCCGACGGCGTAGTTGTCACGGACCTTACCGCGCGCCAGCAAAGGCAGGGAATGCAGGGTGGAGGTGTGCAAGGAAAAGGCCATAAGCCGCACTGTAGCGCAGCGCAGGCCGCGCTGTCAGTGCACTACTTGCGCCAGTTCACCCTTGCTGTAGCGGGCCGCAACCACGCTCAGCGTATCGCCTCTGACCTTAGCGCCCTGGCCTTCGCAGCCAAATTCGATATAGCGCGCTTTGACCAATTGCTTGGCCGCTTCGCGTGCGGGCTTGAGCCAGTCGCGGGCGTCAAACTTGTCGGGGTTTTCGGCTAAAAACTTGCGGCAAGCGGCGGTCATGGCCAGGCGGATGTCGGTGTCGATATTAATTTTGCGTACGCCAAACTGAATGGCTTTTTGGATTTCGGCCACCGGCACGCCATAGGTCTCTTTCATCTTGCCACCAAAAGCATTGATGGTGGCCAGCATCTCCTGCGGCACGCTGCTCGAGCCGTGCATCACCAGGTGCGTATTGGGCAGGCGGCGGTTGATTTCTTTGATGCGGTCAATCGCCAAAATATCGCCCGTGGGCTGGCGCGTGAATTTGTAGGCGCCGTGGCTGGTGCCAATGGCAATTGCCAAGGCGTCCAGTTGGGTGCGTTGGACGAAATCTGCCGCCTGCTCCGGGTCGGTGAGCAACTGCTCGCGCGTCATGGTCGCGTCGGTGCCGTGGCCGTCCTCTTTGTCGCCCTTCATGGTTTCCAGCGAGCCCAGGCAGCCTAGTTCACCTTCCACGGTGACGCCTAGTTTGTGCGCCAAAGCCACCACCTCGCGGGTGACTTGCACGTTGTATTCATAGCTGGCAATGGTTTTGCCGTCGGCCTCCAGGCTGCCGTCCATCATCACCGAGCTGAAACCCAGGTTGATCGCGCCCTGGCAGACTGCCGGACTTTGGCCATGGTCTTGGTGCATGACCACCGGGATATGTGGATAGGTTTCGATGGCCGCTTGGATCAGGTGTTTAAGAAAGGCCTCGCCGGCGTACTTGCGCGCACCCGCGCTCGCTTGCATGATGACCGGGGCGCCCACTTCGTTGGCAGCCTCCATAATGGCCTGGACTTGCTCCAGATTATTGACATTAAAAGCAGGGATGCCGTAGCCGTGGGTGGCAGCGTGGTCCAGCAATTCGCGCATTGAGACGAGGGCCATGTGAGTTCTCCGGGGGGTTGGTAACCGCTTGGTAACTTGTACCGCTTGCACTATTGTATTGAGATTTGCGGCGCCTGCCCTCAGGCGCCGTGCCGCCAGTCTTCCCCGATGCGGCAAACGCGCCACACAGCGGCGTTTAAGCGACGCGGCAGACCTTCATCATATTGGTGCCGCCAGGCGCGCCCATGGGCTCGCCGCAGGTGATGGCATAGACATCGCCAGGGGAAACAATGCCTAGCTTTTTGAGCTGCGCTTCGGCGTCGTTCAGCGCGGTGTCGCGGTCCTTGCTGCTGCTCATCAGCAAAGGGCGCACGTTGCGGTACAGCGTCATGCGGCGCTGGCTAGCCACATTGGGCGTGAGCGCATAAATCGGCACCTGAATCAAATGGCGGCTCATCCATAAAGCGGTTGACCCGCTGTCGGTCATGGCCACAATCGCTTTGGCGCCCAAGTGATGCGCGGTAAACAGCGCGCCCATAGCAATGGACTGGTCGATATGGTTAAAGGTCTTCCCGATGAAGTCGGTTTCCAGTTTCACCGATTCGCCCGATTCGGCTGCGATGCAGATCTGCGCCATTTCACGCACGGTTTCCAGCGGGTAGCTGCCGGCAGCCGTTTCCGCTGACAGCATGACGGCGTCGGTGCCGTCGAGCACCGCATTGGCCACGTCGCTCACCTCGGCGCGTGTAGGCACCGGGCTGCTGATCATGGACTCCATCATTTGCGTGGCAGTGATGACAATCTTGTCAAACTCGCGTGCCATTTTGATCATGCGCTTTTGTAGTGCAGGGACTGCGGCATTACCCACTTCTACAGCCAAGTCGCCGCGCGCCACCATGATGCCATCCGAGGCCCGCAATATTTCTTCCAACTTGGGGATCGCCTCGGCGCGCTCGATCTTGGCAATCAGCCCGGGCTTATGGCCGAACTCGGCAGCGGCCACGTTGCACAACTGGCGCGCCATTTCCATGTCGGTGGCGCATTTGGGGAAACTTACCGCCACATAGTCGGCTTTAAAGGCCATGGCGGTGCGGATGTCTTCCATGTCCTTGGCCGTTAGCGCCGGCGCTGTCAGGCCGCCGCCTTGCTTGTTAATGCCTTTGTTGTTGGACAGCACGCCGCCTAGCTTGACGGTGGTGTGCACTTGCTGGCCCTGCACCTTGTCCACCACCATGACGATCATGCCGTCGTTGAGCAGCAGCACATCGTCGGCCTTGACCTCTTGCGGCAGCGATTTGTAGTCCAGTCCAACGCCATGTACATCGCCTAGCTCCGTGCGGGCGGCATCCAGAATAAAGGCTTGGCCATGCTCCAAGAAAACTTTGCCCTCTGCAAACTTGCCAACACGGATTTTGGGACCTTGCAAATCAGCCATGATGGCTACTTCGCGCCCCACACGGTGGGCCACTTCGCGCACCATGGTCGCGCGGTCGATATGGTCTTGTGCCGTGCCGTGGCTGAAATTCAGCCGCACCACATCCACGCCTTCGCGTATCAGGGCTTCGAGTATTTCGGGATCGCTAGAAGCGGGCCCCAGGGTGGCTACGATTTTGGTGGCGCGACGGGTCATAGTGACAGCTTTCTCAATCAAACCGCTCATGTCTAAAGGCTCTCATTGTCCCACGGGGCAACGCTTAGGGTTACATCACAGCGTCAAGGGCTGGCACGCTGTCAATCACGCCGCCGCCCAGGCACAGCTCACCGTCATACAGCACTGCAGATTGACCGGGTGTGACGGCCCATTGCGCTTGGTCAAAGCCCAAATTAAATACTGCGCCATCGCTGGCGCGCCGCGCGCAGGAGCTATCGCTTTGGCGGTAGCGTGTTTTAGCGGCCAGGGGCAGGCCGCATGCGGGCGCATTACCGGCGACCCAGCTCGTATCGGCAGCGCTGAGCGATTGCGATAGCAACCACGGATGCGCATGCCCTTGCACCGCCCACAAGGTATTGGTCTGCATGTCTTTGCGCGCCACAAACCAGGGCGTATGTTCGCCGCCACCCTTTTGTGCGCCGCGCACCTTCAGGCCGCCAATGCCCAAGCCCTGGCGCTGACCCAGGGTGTAAAAAGACAAGCCCACATGCTGGCCAATGGTGTGGCCTTTGGGGTTCTTAATCGGACCGGGTTCTTTGGCGATATAGCGGTTGAGGAATTCGCGGAATGGCCGCTCGCCGATAAAGCAAATGCCGGTCGAGTCTTTCTTCTTTGCATTGGGCAGACCGATCTCGTCGGCGATACGACGCACCTCGGTTTTATGCAACTCACCCACTGGGAAAAGGGTTTTGGACAATTGCGCTTGGTTCAGCCGGTGCAAAAAATAGCTTTGGTCTTTGGAAGCGTCCAGCCCTTTGAGCAACTCAAACAAACCAGTGATCTCGTTGTAACGCGCGCGCGCGTAGTGGCCGGTGGCAATGCGGTCCGCCCCCAGGCGGATGGCATGGTCTAAAAAGGCTTTGAATTTAATTTCGGCGTTGCACAAAATATCCGGGTTGGGCGTACGCCCGGCCTGGTATTCGCGCAAAAACTCGGCAAACACCCGGTCTTTGTAATCAGCGGCAAAGTTGACGTGTTCAATCTCAATTCCCAGCACATCGGCTACTGCGGCGGCGTCGATAAAGTCTTCGTTGGAAGTGCAATAACCGGGTTCGATATCCGCAGCGTTTTCGTCCGGAGCGCGGTCATCGTCTTCCCAGTTCTTCATGAAGATGCCCACCACCTCATGGCCTTGCTGCTGTAGCAGGTAAGCACTGACGGCGGAGTCCACACCACCGCTTAAGCCCACCACAATGCGTTGCTTTTTAAAGTGCTTCAGTGTGGCGCGCATGGCCAGATTTTAGGCCTGCACTGGTAAGCGAGCCGCTACCGTAGCGCAGGCGCGACCAGGCGCAAGTGCGAGTGCATGACCTTCAAGCTTGCGGGCGCTTGCCGTACACACCGGCGTGGGTGTGCAGCAGGTCCAGCGGATAGCGCTGCCCGGCCAAATAGTCTTCTATGCACTGCCATACCAAGGGGCTACGGTGCTGCAGTGCGCTGGCGCGCACTTCTTGCGGTGTTAACCACAGTGTGCGCACAATGCCGGTATCGAGGACGCGCTGCGTATCAGAGGCGCCTAGCGCGCCACAAAACGCGAAGCGCAGATAGCTCAGGTCCGCGCCACCCGGCCTGTCCGGTCCGTCGGGCAATTGCACGCGGGCCAGGTAGATGCCGACCAGCGCCTCGGGCGTGAAAGCAAACGCGGTTTCCTCCAGCGTCTCGCGGGCACAGGCTTGCGCTATCGATTCGCCAGGGTCCAGGTGCCCGGCCGGGTTGTTCAGGCGCAGGCCTTCGGGCGTTAGCTCTTCCACCAGCAAAAACCTCCCCTCGCGCTCAATAATGGCTGCCACGGTCGTCGAGGGCTTGTAGCGCAAATCGTCCATGAGGCTGCGAAGGCGGGCTGGGTGCTGTCGATGCGGGTGGTGGCAGCGGCTCTTTAGGCCCCGGTTGCGCTGCCTGGGGCGCTGGGGCTGCGGGAGGGCGCGGCATGCGCATCCGGCGCTTGCGCCTTGGGCTGCGCACCTTCGGCGGCGCGCTCGGCATATTTATTAAAGCGCCAAGCACTGCCGTCCAGAGTGATGCGCCTCCAGGTAGCACGTTTCTCTGCGGGGCTCATTTGTGGCCAGTGTTGCACTTCCGAAAAACTGCGGCCGCAGCCTTTGCAGCTTTCATCGCCCTGGCTGGTGGAGCAAATCGCGATGCAAGGCGTATCCGGCGTGCTGCCATACCAGGCCATCCAAGCCTCGTGCGCCGCACGCGGCATGCTGCGCTCGTCGGCCTCAGCCTCTCGGTAATAGACCAGCAAGGCATAAATCTCGGCCAGCGCGCGCGTGGGGCCGGGCAGGGACACACCATCGGACGAAGGGCTTTTGCCGCGCCAATAGTTGATTGCCGACTCGATATCGGTAATGTGAATGCCTGCCATGGGGGTGGGTAGAGAAGAGGCGCGATGATAGCCGTACTGGCGGCGCACATCGCGCACATGACTTACACGGCGCACGCGGTCACACGGCGCGCCGGCATTACCCCCATGGTGAATAGGGTGAAAAGTGGTTTTGTATACTCCTCGAGTTGAAGGGGAGTAGCCCCCCGTTGTCGGGTCGTCAATACGGACACTTGCTGTCCCGGCCCCACAGATGCCAGTGCTTTGCGCGCTGCGCCATCGGGCAAGACCTTCGCCGCACGTGGACGGTTTCACCCAAACGTGCGCGACAGGCGTCATATGCCCGCTCCAGGGCCTCATTACAGGATTAAAAAACCGTGGAACTCTTTTCAAATGCCTGGTGGTCCGCTTTGCTGGCTATCATTTTGATCGACTTGGTGTTGGCTGGCGACAACGCTATCGTCATTGCCCTGGCCGCACGCAACGTGCCTGACCATTTACGCAAAAAAACCATTCTTTGGGGCACGGCGGGCGCTGTTGGTGTGCGTATCGTTATGACGCTGGGTGTGGTCTGGCTGTTACAAATACCGGGGCTGATGCTGGTGGGTGGCCTGGGCTTGGTCTGGGTGGCTTACAAACTGCTGGTCGACCAGGGCGAGGGGGGCCATGAAGAAGGAGGCGCCCATACCTTTTGGGGCGCCATGAAAACCATCATGGTCGCCGATGCCCTCATGGGAATAGACAATGTACTGGGCGTGGCCGGTGCGGCCCATGGGGCTATGGATTTGGTGGTCATTGGCCTGCTGATCAGCGTGCCGATCGTGGTCTTAGGCAGTTCGGTGGTGCTGCGTTTGGTGGAACGATTCCCCTGGATCATCGGTGTGGGTGCCGCCGTTCTGGCGCTCACCGCTGCACAAATGATAGCCAACGAGCCCTGGCTGCAGGACTTTTTCGGCGCCGCCAAAGGCGTGATTGAGGAGCGTCAGCAGTGGTCCCGCTGGGGCTTGTATGCGCTGGTAACAGCGGGCGTTTTGCTGGCGGGTTGGCGCAGCAAGCGCCGTGCATTGCAAGTGGCGGACCCGGTTTAACTCCCCAGGGCCAAGCCGGGGCATTCGATTAACGGTGCTGGTTGGCTTGCTCGCGAAGCAGCTGCACGATCTCGCGGGCACGCGTGTCGACGATGGCCGCTTCAATATAGTCCGGCCCTTGGCTGCCCCATTGGCCCTTGCGCACCAGGTCCTGGGCGGCGCGCAAACGCCCCAGCGCCGACGTCCAGTCCTGCTGCAGCCCATCGGCCTGGGCTTGGGCGCGTATAGCCGCCACCGCCCGGCCTTGGGCTTCATAGGCAGCACCCAAAGCGCGCCAGGCGCCTAGGTCGCGCGGGTGGTCCACCGTCCACAGGTGCAAAGCGGTGGCTGCGCGGGCCGCCTCGTTGCCTCGTACCTGCACTTGGGCGCGCTGCAAAAGCTCTGCGCGGTCTAAAGACATCTCCTTGGCACTCGCGGCGCGCACCGGCGTCGTCAGACTGGCCTGCGCCTGAGGCAACTGATCCTGGCTGAGCGCGATTTCGGTGTTGAGCAGCCGTACCAAGCGATCGACCAAGGGCGGCACACCACCCATGCCGGCCAGTTGTGCAGCCAAGGTACCGGCTTGGTCAAAAGCGCGCAGCTTGAGCGCCGCCACTGCTGCGCCATACAAAGCGGCTGCTTGTTGCGCCGGCGCCTTAGCCGCCAAGACCGCTGGCTGCACATCCGCTTGCCAACGCTGCAATCCATCGACACCGCTATCGGAGAGTACCCGCGCGCGCGCCGCCATGAGCAGCGCTTCCCAGTCGCTTTGCACAGCTTTGTTTTGGGCCTGCTCCAGGCCGATGCGGCTTTGCATATCGGCAATACGATCGGTGCTTAGAGGATGGCTGCGCAAATAAGGAAAGCCGCCGCTGTCGTTGTTGCGGCTGGACTGTTGCAATTTTTCAAACATGCTGACAAAGCCTTGCGGGGCAAAGCCGGCTTCACTGGCTAAGCCAAAGCCGGTGCGGTCAGCCTCGCGCTCCATGTCGCGTGAGTAGTTCAGGCTACTTTGGATAGCGAGACCCTGGCTGCCCATAATCAAGGCGTTGGCTGCGTCATAACCGCTGTTGGTGCACTGGTTTAGCGCATTGCAACTGGACTGGCTTTTGCTCGCCGCAATCAGGCCCAAAATCATGCCGCCAATCATCCAGGGCGTTCGGGCTGCGTCTTTGTCCGTCTTGCGGGCGAAGTGACGCTGCGTCACGTGGCTGATTTCATGGCCCAGCACCGAGGCCAACTCGTCGCGGGTTTGTACGAGTCCCACCATCCCCAGGTACAGGCCGAAATAACCACCCGGTAGTGCAAAAGCATTGATGGCACGTTCGCGGGATAAGAGTATTTGCCAGGCGAAGGTCTCGTCCAGGTCCGGTCGCAGGTCGCCGCGCGCGCGCGCCGCATTAAGCAGCGGCTGCCACAGGCTTTGTACATAGTCGCTCAAAATGGTGTCATCGATATAGTCCGGGTCGCGGTACAGGCTGCGCACAATCGAGTCGCCCAAGCGCCGCTCGGCAGCGGGGGATATCTCCGTGCCATCGCCTAAATCCGGTAGGCCGATGCCCCGCGCAGCGGCCGGCGGCGTGTCAGTTGCGACGCTGGCGCAAAGCCCCATGGTGGGCAAACACGCCGAAGCACTGAGCAAAGTGGCGAGCAGCGTTCTAGAGAGGGCAGGCAATGGGGCGGTTCGGCGGCGAGTACAGGTCATACCCGTATGATGCACGGGAACCATGAACGCGCGGTAAATGCCGGCGTTTTTTTATTGGCGGCGCCTAGGGCTTTGCCAGGAAATCCCACCTTGACCTAATTACGATGAGCACTCTCACCCATTTTGACGCCCAGGGCCAGGCCCATATGGTCGACGTCGCCGCCAAAGCCAGCACCCAGCGCCGCGCCATCGCCAGTGGGCGCATTCACATGCTGCCTGCGACCCTGGCTTTGATCGAAAACGGCACGGCGAAAAAAGGCGATGTGCTGGGCATCGCCCGAGTGGCAGGCATCATGGCAGCCAAAAAAACCAGCGAACTCATCCCCTTGTGCCACCCCTTGGCGCTGACCCATGTATCGGTGGTTTTTGACACCGTGCATGCCGCCACCGACCCGTATGCGCAAGACGGCGTGCGTTGCACCGCCACCGTCGAGACCGTCGGCCCCACCGGCGTGGAAATTGAAGCGCTGACCGCGGTGCAAGTGGCGCTGCTCACCATTTATGACATGTGCAAAGCGGTGGACAGAGGTATGACCATCACCGATGTGAAGTTGTTAGAGAAGCAAGGCGGTAAGTCGGGGCACTGGGTGGCAAGTAATTGACCAATTACAAATCAACGATGAAGTTACGTTCAGTTTGAGGTTTTGTCCCATATCTGTCCCACTCAGGAGCAGATATGGCATCTTTAAGACAGCATGGCAAGGGCTGGCAAGCCCGTGTACGCAGGCAAGGCTACCCAGACATCACTAAGAGCTTTCAGAGCCGCCAAGACGCAGAGCGTTGGGCAAGAGCCCTAGAATCTGAAATGGACAAAGGGCAATTCGTTAGTATTGATCAAGCGAAGCGCTCTACCTTAGCATAACTGGAGAAT
>CAMCJY010000034.1 GCA_945875225.1 Comamonas sp. lk
CTATCGTGGCGGAGGTAACGATGACTTTCAGGTCGGGCCTACGCGGCAGGATTTGGCGCAAATAGCCGAGTAAAAAGTCGATGTTCAGGCTGCGCTCGTGCGCCTCGTCGATGATCAGCGTGTCATAAGCTTGCAATAGCGGATCAGTCTGCGTCTCGGCCAGCAAAATGCCGTCGGTCATCAGCTTGACTGAAGCATCGCGGCTTAAACGGTCCTGAAAACGTACTTTGAAGCCCACCACCTCACCCAAAGGCGTGTGCAGTTCTTCCGCAATACGCTTGGCCACGCTGCTGGCGGCGATGCGGCGCGGCTGGGTGTGGCCTATCAGTTTGCCGCGTGGGGCGGGTTTGCCATTGGGCAACACTGTGGGGTAATTGCAAAGGCCCCGCCCCATGGCCAGCGCGATTTTGGGCAATTGGGTGGTCTTACCCGAGCCGGTTTCGCCGCAGACGATGATGACCTGGTGACGCTCCAGCAAGGCCATTATTTCCTCGCGCCGGGCGGAGACGGGTAGGTTCTCGGGGAAGTCTATGTGCAAGGTGGACGCCATTGAGACCATTATCACTCAAAACACAGGTTCACGGTTTCACATAATTATGTGAAACCGTGAAATGGATGCTACACTTGCAGTCAATTCCACCGGGAGCCTAGCCATGTCCAACCTCACTATTTCTTTAGACGACGAACTGATCAAGCAAGCCCGTATCCGCGTGGCACAACAAGGCACTTCCTTAAGCGCCAAGGTGCGAGAGCTTTTGCAGCATTACGTCAACGGCACGGATGACGCGACCAAGCGACTGCGCGAAGAAGCCACTGCCAAGCTCATGCTGGCTATCGAAAGTGCCACTTTGGCGACCCAAGCACCCCCTCCCTACGCCCAGGTAATGACTAAGGCAACACTGCGGGAGGAGCTTTATACCGAAGACTTTCGTGCCAAGGACCGAAAACTAATCAGCCCAGGCACCACTGCCGAACAGCAGCAAGCCCAGTGAGCGTTTTTTTTGATACCAACGTTTTGGTGTACTGCACCGACACCACCGCACCCAAAAAGCAAGCCATCGCAAGGGCGCTGGTGTCAACAGCCAGCGCCAGTGGTGATGCCATGGTGAGCACCCAAGTGCTGATCGAGCTATTTAATGTATTGACCCGTAATCAACAAATGCCTGCCGCCAACGCCCAAACGCTGATCGCGGCTTACACGGGCTGGTCGGTGGTGCCCAGCGACCTTACGCTGGTAACGGCGGCCATTGAGAAGTCGACACAACACCAGCTATCCATCTGGGACGCGATGGTTATTGAGGCAGCACTGCGCGGCGGCGCCCAAACGCTTTACACCGAAGACCTGACCCACGGCCAGCGGTTTGATGCGATTACCGTGGTCAATCCATTTATCGCATAGCCACGCAGGCCCGACGCCCCGCTTTCGGTACATTAGTGTCACTCAGCCATCCAACAGCCCACCCGCCGACCATGACCTCTGTCTTTAACTTCACCTTCGTGCCCTGGTTCAGGTCGGTTGCGCCTTATATCCACAAGTTCCGGCACCAAACTTTTGTCGTCGGCATTGCGGGCGAGGCCATTGCAGCGGGCAAGCTGCAGCACCTGGCGCAAGACCTGGCCATGATCCAGAGCATGGGCGTCAAAGTCGTGCTGGTGCATGGCTTTCGGCCCCAAGTGAACGAGCAACTCGAGGCCAAAGGCCATACCGCCAAGTATTCCCACGGGATCCGCATCACCGACGAAATCGCGCTCGACTGCGCGCAGGAGGCCGCCGGCCAGTTGCGCTACGAAATCGAAGCGGCCTTTAGCCAGGGCCTGCCCAACACGCCCATGGCCGATTCCACGGTGCGGGTGATCAGCGGCAACTTCATCACCGCGCGTCCGGTCGGCATCGTCGATGGCGTGGATTTCCAGAACTCCGGCGTGGTGCGCAAGGTCGATACCGCAGGCATCAGCAAAGTGCTGGATATGGGCGCAATGTTGCTACTCTCGCCCTTTGGTTTTTCTCCCACCGGCGAAGCCTTTAATTTAGCCATGGAAGAAGTCGCCACCTCCGTGGCTACGGCCCTGCAGGCCGACAAACTGATTTTTCTGACCGAAGTGCCGGGCATCTTGCAGCGCCCGCACGAGCCACCGGGCGAGGACAACCCGGTGGACACCGAGCTACCGCTGGCCGCAGCGCAAGACCTGTTGCTGCAAGCGCCCCCGGCCCGCGAGCCCAGCGATGTGGGCTTTTATTTGCAACATTGCGTCACCGCCTGCAAAGGCGGCGTAGAGCGTAGCCACATCATCCCCTATGCGGTGGATGGCGCCATCTTGCTGGAAGTCTATGTGCACGACGGCATAGGCACCATGATCGTCGATGAAAAACTCGAAAGCCTGCGCGAGGCCACCGAAGACGATGTGGGCGGCATCCTCAAACTGATCGAGCCGTTTGAAAAAGACGGCACCCTGGTCAAACGCAGCCGCACCGAAATAGAGCGCGATGCCTCGAGCTACACCGTCATCGAGCACGATGGCGTGATCTTCGCCTGCGCCGCACTCAGCCCCTACCCCGAGGGGCGCACTGCTGAGATGGCGGCGTTGACGGTATCGCCCGATGTACAAGGCCAGGGCGACGGCGAGCGCGTGCTCAAACGCGTAGAGCAACGCGCCCGGGCAGCCGGTCTGGAAAGTATTTTTGTGCTGACCACCCGTACCACCCACTGGTTTTTAAAACGCGGCTTTGTACTGGTGGACGCTGACTGGTTGCCGGACGCGCGCAAGCGCAAATACAACTGGGACCGCAAGAGCCAGGTGCTGGTAAAAAAACTAGGCTAAATCGCTGGAGCTGTCGCCGCGACCTAGTCCGCTATAGCGCCATGCGATCAGCGCGGATGTGACAGCGACATCGCAAAAACACAGGAAAGACCAGTTGGCAATCGAGCCGCCCAAAAATGTCCAATCGACCGCCGTGCAATCGCCACTGCCTTTGAACACCATAGGGATGACACGTTGCAGCGGAAAGTTTTCGATCATGCCGTACAAGTCCCGCCCGCAGCTGAGTACCTCGGGCGGATACCACTGCAAATAACTCTGGCGCGCGGCAACAAATGCGCCAAAGCCCGAGATAAGAAAAATCAAAATTCCCAAGCCAAGCCAGGCGCGCGGCGAACTGCGCGTCGCCGCAAACGCGGCCAGCAGCGCCACCAACACAAAGGCATAGCGCTGGACAATGCACATCGGGCAAGGCACCAACCCGACCGCATGCTGTAAGTACATACCAAAAGCCAGCAACAAGACCGCAACGAGGGCGGTCAGCCCGTAAATCCGCCGAGGGTGGGCATCGAGCAGGTCAAAAAGCGCGGTCACATGTTTTCCTAAAATTCAAACTTAGCCGAAGGCGTGGGGGGATTATCCGCCCGCATCCTGGGGGGCCGCCAGCCAAAGGGAATAAGATCGCGCCTTAAGCTGCATGTTTTTCTGCGCTACATCAAAGGTTTTACTTCATGGCACGTACCGTCACCTGCATCAAACTCGGCACCGAGGCCGAAGGTCTGGATTTTCCGCCCTACCCCGGCGAATTGGGCAAGCGCATTTGGGAAGGCGTAAGCAAAGAAGCCTGGGCCGCCTGGCTCAAGCACCAGACCATGCTGGTCAATGAAAACCGCCTGAATTTGGCCGACGCGCGCTCACGCCAATACCTGGCCCGCCAGATGGAAAACCATTTCTTTGGCAGCGGCGCCGATGCTGCGCAGGGCTACGTGCCGCCAACGGCCTGAGTCCGACACCAAGACCACCCCCCGTGGCCAACGGCGCCACATGCATTCTGGATAGCGCTTTCGGCGCGGGTGCAGCGTTTTTACGCGCCTGGCAGCACTATGCGCGAGCATTGCCGCGACCAGCGCAGTTGCACTATGTAGGGCTGATAGAGCCGGGCCATTGGCCTTTAGACTTTTCAGCCATTGCCCAAGCCACAAGCGCCGAATCGGGCGAACACGCGCAGGCCCTGGCAAAAGCCCTTCGCGCTCTATTCATCGCCCAAGGGCCCGCCCCAGGTTTTTACCGCCTGCCCTTCGACCAGGGCAGGGTGCTGCTGACTTTATGCCTTGGCCCCCGAAGCGCGAGCTTGTCTCAGTTGCTAATGCAAGCCGACCACATCGTTTTAGGGATGGACCAGGCATGGACTACGGCCCAACTGCATAGCCTGCAAGCGCTGGCACGCCGGGGCACGACGCTCGCCTTTGCTGGCAGTGCGAGGCAAGACGCTGGCAAGCCGGCCCTTGATGCGGCGCTATGGAAGCCGCACGGCGATGAGATACTGGTTTTCGATCCGGCCTGGGCTTTGCGAAGCAGCCGCTCTGCACCTGCGCGAGTCTTTGCAAAACCGAGTCACTGCACGGTCGTAGGCGCTGGAATTAGCGGGGCACTGGTGGCGCGCACCTTGGCCTTGCACGGTTGGCAAGTCACCGTGCTGGAACAACATGCTCAGGCAGGCGCCGGTGCATCCGGCCTGCCGGCAGGCTTGGTCAGCGCCAGTGGCAATTCGCCCGCCGACCCGCTGTATGGCCTCACCCGCAGCGCCTACCATCTGACGCGCCAGGTCTTGCAATCGATGTTGGTGCAAGGCGAAGATTGGGACGAAGGCGGCGCGATGCGCGCGTATGCCCCCAGTCCATGGCGCGCCGAAGCACTCTGGCTCAAACCCCAATCCTTGATACGCGCCTGCCTGTCCACCCCCGGCGTAACACTGCAATGCGAGGCCGCAGTGCAGCGCCTGCATTTTGAAGCGGGTAAGTGGCAGGCTTTGGACGCAAGGGGTCATGCCCTTGCAAGCAGTGAACTGCTGATTCTGTGCAATGCCATGGATGCGGCGCGACTGCTGGCCAAGACCGACGAGCCCGTAGCCGACGCCCTCAGCAGCGCAGCGCGCCGCGCCTTGACGCAACTGCACCCTGTATACGGAAGCATCAGCAGCGGCCCGGCCGCGGATCTGCCAGGAAGACCGGCCCTTCCCGTCCAGGGGCAAGGCCATTTCCTGCCCGCAGTGCCGAGCACACAGGGCATGCAATGGCTGGCCGGGGCTGGCTTTGAAGCCGACGACACGGCCAGCGAAACAGATTGCCACCAGGCTAATCTGGCCCGCATGGCACAACTCCTGCCGGATGTATCGCCAGCATTGCAAGCGCAATACCGCGCCGGGCTGCTGGGCCTGTGGCGCGGGCAACGCTGCGTTTCGCACGACCGATTGCCACTGGTCGGTCCAGCAACTGCCAGCGGCGAAAACGGCTTGTGGATGTGCCTGGCCATGGGCGCGCGGGGGCTGACGTTTGCAGCCCTGTGCGCCCAATTGCTGACAGCGCGCCTTATGGCTGAGCCGCTGCCCTTGCCCAAGCGTTTGGCGCGCTTACTGGATGTGCAGCGCTTGCAAGACCGGGGAAGCTAAAGCGGCGATCAGCGGTTGTTAAGATAAGGTTTACCCAGAGCCGCAGGCGCCACCGCACGGCCGACAAAACCCGCCAGCAAAACCACGGTCATCAGGTAGGGCAGCGCCTGAATGGCTTGCACCGGCACGGCGCCGATACCGGGTATGTCCACGCCTTGGAGGCGCATGGCAATCGCGTCCAACAAGCCAAACAGCAGGCAAGCGCCCAAAGCGCCCCAGGGCTTCCAGCGTCCAAAAATCAAGGCGGCCAGCGCCATAAAGCCGCGTCCGGCCGTCATGTGCGCGGAAAAATTAGCGCTTTGTGCCAGTACCAAATAGCTTCCGGCCAAGCCGCACAAAAGCCCGTTGATGGCTAAAGCCGTGTAGCGCAGCCGCAGCACCGACACGCCGGCCGCGTCCACCATGTGCGGATTTTCGCCGGCCGCGCGCAAACGCAATCCAAAACGGGTGCGGTACAGCACGTACCAGGCTAAGGGCACCAACGCATAGGCGCAATACACCAGCAGGTTGTGGCCTAACAGCGCCTGGCCGATCACCGGCCCCCACCAGGGCAGCGGCTGCACTGCCTGCACCAGCCATTGCCAATGCGCCTGCACGCGCACATCCACTGACAAGGGCGGGGTTTGACCGCCTTGTGCGAACCAGGCGATACCCAGCACCACGGTCAACCCGGCAGCGATGATATTGATCGCCACGCCGGACACCACCTGGTCGCCCCGATAGCTGACGCAGGCCAAGCCATGCAAGGACGAAAGTAAAACGCCCACCACCATGGCGGCCAACAGCGCCAGCGTGGTCGAGCCGCTAACAGCCCCCACCGCGCCAGCAGCGAAAGCAGCAAACAGCATCTTGCCTTCCAGCCCGATGTCCACCACGCCCGAGCGCTCAGAAAACAAACCGGCCAGCGCACACAAAACCAAGGGCGTGGCCAGGCGCACTGCCGAAGCCAGCACCGAGGCCACCAGTGTCTCATCCATGCTTTGCTCCCTGCAAGTTCAGTGCGTGCAACAGCGCGGCCAGTGGCCTGGCCACCACATAGCTCATAGCCCCTGAAAACAGCACCACAAAACCTTGCAGCATGACCACCATATCGCGGCTGAATCCAGGCACATCAAAAGCGACTTCGGCTCCGCCTTGGAACAGCGCGCCAAACAAAACACTGGCCAGCACCACACCGACCGGATGGTTACGACCCATCAAGGCTACGGCAATACCGGTAAAGCCGGCGCCGCCGACAAACTCCAACACTAGTTTGCCGCTGACCCCGGCCACTTCATTCATACCGACGATGCCGGCCAGTGCACCACTGATCGCCATGGCCAGCACGATATGCCGGCGTGGCCGGATTCCGGCATAGGCCGCCGCGCCAGGACTAGAGCCTACGGCCCGCAGCCGGTAGCCGCTGCGGCTGTGCCACAGGAAAAAATACACCGCCACGCAGGCTAGCAAAGCCAAGAGCAAGCTGGCGTTCAGTGGCGAGCCGGGCCAATCGACTCCGGCTAATGCCATGAGTTCGCGGGCCGGCATCAGCTGCGCCGAGGGTGCAAAGGCCGCGCTTTCGATAGCCACATTGCCCGGTGCACGCAAATGGTTAACCAGCAAGTACACCAGCAAGGTACTGGCCAGGAAATTGAACATGATGGTGGTAATCACCACGTGGCTACCGCGGTAGGCTTGCAGATAGCCGGGAACCGCGGCCCAGACCATTCCAAATAGCGCGCCGCATAGCAGCATCAATGGCAGCATGGCCCAGGCGGGCAAGACCGGCGAAAGCCACAGCGCCACCAAGGCGGTGCCCAAGCCGCCCACAGTGGCCTGGCCTTCGCCGCCGATATTGAACAAGCCCGAATGAAAAGCCACTGCCACTGCCAGGCCGGTGAAAATAAAGCTGGTGGCGTAGTACAAGGTGTAGCTCAGGCCACGAGCCGTGCCGAAAGCGCCTTGCACCAGGGCCGCCAACACTTGCGAAGGACTTTGGCCCACCAAGGCCACGACGACGCCGGCCACCAGCAAGGCGATTGCCAGGCAGACCAGAGGCAGCAGACCGACATCGGCCCAGCGCGGCAAGGCTGTCGCCTGGCTCATGCGGCAGCTCCGGCCATCAACAAGCCTAGGCGCTCTTCGCTGCAATCGGCAATATCGAGCGCGCCGCTCATGCGACCCTGAACCATCACCAGCACCCGGTCCGACAAAGCCAAAATTTCATCCAGCTCACTAGAGACCAGCAGCACGGCGCAACCGGCATCGCGCATGGCGCGCAACTGGGAATAAATAAATTCGATCGCGCCTATGTCCACGCCGCGGGTGGGCTGGCCTACTAGCAACACGCGCGGCGCTTGCCCGAGCTCCCGTGCCAGCACCAATTTTTGCTGGTTGCCCCCGGAAAATTTGTCGCTACCAAGCGTCGCTTTGCGCGGACGCACGTCAAAACGTTCCATCATTTCTGTGGTCGCCTGGCGCATGGCACCCGCGCGCATCCAGCCCCCGCGGCAAAACTGCGGCTGGTGTTCATAACCCAAGACCGCAGACTCCCAGGCCTCAAAGTCCATCACCAACGCCCGCGCTTGACGGTCTTCGGGCACATGGGCCAGGCCGATGGCGCGCGCGGCAAACGGATCCAGCCACGCCGCGCTTGCAAACTGCCGCCCCTGCACTTGCATGCTGCCGCTATCGGGCGCGGCCAGACCCGACAATACATCGAGCAACTCGCTTTGCCCGTTGCCCGAGACGCCGGCTATGCCCACGATCTCACCGGCGCGCAATTGCAGCCCGACCCCCGCCAGCCGCTGCACACCGCTGGCGTCACGCAAGTTCAAGCCTTGGGCTAGTAAAACCGGCGTAGCATCGCGCTGCGGCGCATGTACTGCGGGCGGCCTGTCCAACTGCACTTTGCGCCCTACCATGGCCTGGGCCAGCGCTTGCACGCTAGCGCGCGCAATCGGCATATCCTCCACCACGCGCCCGGCGCGCATGACCGTTACCTGGTCGCACAGAGCCAGCACTTCTTTGAGTTTGTGGGTAATCAAAATCACCGTACTTCCCTGTGCGCGTAACTGGCGCAGCACGGTAAATAATTGCTGGGTTTCTTGCGGCGTTAACACGGCGGTGGGCTCATCCAAAATCAGGATGCGGGCGCCGCGGAACAAGGCTTTCAAAATTTCCAAACGCTGGCGGTCGCCGACGGCCAAATCGGCCACCATGGCATCGAGTGCAATGCGCAGCCCGGTGGACTGCATCAAGGCCTCCAACTGCTGGCGTACCGGCGCGGTGGCGCTGGGCAAATGCCAGTGCGGCTCGGCACCGAGCATCACGTTTTCCAGCGCGCTCAGGGTTTCGACCAGCATGAAATGCTGGTGCACCATACCAATGCCGCAGGCGATCGCGTCTTGGGCATTGCGAATCTGCACCGGTTTGCCAAAGACCGCGATGCGGCCACTATCGGCCGGGTAAATGCCATACAGCACCGACATCAGCGTGCTCTTGCCGGCGCCGTTTTCACCAATCAGGCCATGCAAGGTGCCTTGCGCCACCGTGAAGTTCACGTCCACATTGGCCAGCACATCGCCAAAGCGCTTATGGATGCCGGCCATCTGCAAGGCCGCCAGGGAAGGCACCCCGGCCACCTCGGCCGGGGCTAGCGAACTTACAGCTTGCAAGCGTTATCGGCCATGTAGTCGGCCACTTTGATTTTTCCGCTGATGATGTCGGCCTTGGCGGCATCGACTTTCTTCTTCATATCGGCGTTAACCAGTTTGGCATTGTTGCTATCCAAGGCGTAGTCCACGCCGCCTTCTTTGAGGCCCAAAACCGAGAGGCCGGGCTTGTGCGCCATCGCCACGTTATAGACCGCTACATCCACACGCTTAAGCATGGAAGTGAGCATGGTGCCCGGCTGCAAATGGTTTTGGTTGCTGTCCACGCCAATAGCCAACTTACCCGCGTCTTTGGCGGCTTGGTAAACACCCATGCCGGTGCCGCCCGCCGCCGCAAAAATCACATCAACGCCTTGCGCAAACTGGGCTTTGCTGAGTTCGCCGCCGCGTGTGGGGTCGTTCCAGGCTGCACCGGTGGTGCCGGTCATATTGGCTGTCACTGTGGCTTTGGAATTGGCGAACAAAGCGCCTTGGCGGTAGCCGCATTCAAACTTGCGGATCAGCGGGATATCCATGCCGCCGACAAAACCGACCTTGCCACTCTTGCTGGCCATAGCCGCCATCACGCCGACCAAAAAGCTGCCTTCCTGCTCTTTGAAAACTACCGACTGCACGTTAGGCGCATCGACCACCATGTCCACAATCGCAAATTGCAACTTGGGGAATTCTTTGGCTACTTTTTCAATGCTCGATGCTTGCGAAAAACCAACGCCAATAATCGGCGTAGCGCCTTTTTCGGCCATACGGCGCACGGCTTGCTCGCGCTGGGATTCATTGCTGATTTCGAATTCCAGGTACTTCTTACCGGTGTCTTTAGCCCACTTTTGCATGCCGTTATAGGCCGCCTCATTGAAGGATTTGTCGAACTTTCCGCCCATGTCGTAAATGACGGCCGGCTCGGCCAGCGCGGGGATGGCAGCAGCCATGGATGAAACCAACATGCCGACTTGAAAAAAATGAGCAGTACGCATAAGTAAAGTTCCTAGCGAAGAGGGGTTCAATAAAAAGCACGTCCGAGATACAGCATGCCAAGCCAAGGTGCCACAGCGATCCGGCGCTTGCAAAGGTCTGTAGCAACGAATCATCATACGTGAGCCCAGGGGCCACCGCAAGCAAAGCGCCAGCCAATTTTGCAGCCGTTTGGCCTACACTCGACCAAGGCTCAGCACAGCAAACGCGGGCCTGCGCATATTGGCGTACAAATTTTGAAAGATTTTTTCCATGGTGCTCATAGCGGGATCGGCCAACCTGGATTTTGTAGTGCGTGCGCAGCACATTCCCGCACCCGGCGAAACCGTGTTGGGCAGCGATTTGCAAACCTTTCCCGGCGGCAAAGGTGCCAACCAGGCAGTGGCCTGTGCGCGGGCCGGTGGCGTACCTGCCGCCATGGCGCTGGCGCTGGGGCGTGATGCCTATGCACAAGTACTCATCGCGTCTTTACAAAGTGCCGGGGTAGTGCTGCATGCGCAAGCCTTTGACGATGTCGCCAGCGGCACCGCATTTATTTGCGTCTCGGATGACGCGGAAAACGCCATCACCGTTGCGCCTGGCGCCAATACCCGTTTGCTGGCTGCGCATCTGCCTGCGCTCAATGCCTACCGTTTTTTGCTAATGCAATTAGAAATCCCTCTGTCTACCGTCCTCGATTCGGCCCGCCTGGCGCATGCGGCGGGCTTGCAAGTGGCGCTCAATGCCGCGCCGGCGCAAGCCTTGTCGCCCGATCTGCTTGAACTGGTGGATGTACTCATCGTCAACGAAGGCGAGTTGCGCGCCATCAGCCCAAACCCAGGGAGCATCGTCGATGCCATGGCTACATTGCCATGCCAGAGCGTCGTGGTGACCCTGGGCGCACGCGGTGCCGTCGCGCGCCAGGGTCAGGCCCTGTATTACCAAGGCGGCTTTGCCGTCCAAGCCGTAGATACCACCGGTGCGGGCGACACCTTTTGCGGCGTGCTCATAGCGCAACTGGCCGCAGGGCAAGGCATGCCAGAGGCGCTGCAATTGGCATGCGCTGCCGCAGCGCTGTCTTGCACGAAGCCGGGTGCCCAGTCCAGCGTTCCAGAAAATAGCGAGGTGCATGCCTTTTT
>CAMCJY010000035.1 GCA_945875225.1 Comamonas sp. lk
ACCAAAGGCGTGGTGTTGATGGAGGAGATGACCGCGTCGTCGCCGTCTGGGCTGGGGCCCACGTTCATAGCCATAGTGCTGCGCCTGCGAAGAAAGACTGGGCTTTAGTTCTTGATGGTGCCCAGCACCACCGCGTGCAGGTCGTTGCCAAAGGTACGCACTTCGTCCATAACGGCTTTGTTGCGACGTACCAGCCAGTTGTAGGCCAGCACCGCAGGCACGGCTCCTGCCAGGCCAATGGCGGTCATGATCAGGGCCTCGCCCACGGGACCGGCTACTTTGTCAATAGAGGCTTGGCCGGAAATACCAATCGCAGTGAGGGCGTGGTAAATACCCCAGACCGTGCCAAACAAGCCGACAAAGGGAGAGGTAGAACCCACGGTAGCTAGAAAAGCCAGACCGCTTTGGGTGTTGCTATGCACCCGGTCCACCGCGCGCTGGATGGCCATGGCGATCCAGTCGTTCAGCGGGATGTGGCCCATCAGGCCGTGGTGTTTGCTCACTGCGGTGCCAGCCGCATCGGCCAAAAAGCGGTAGGGGCTTTCTTGCGACAGCGCTGCGGTGCCTTCGGCTACCGTCTTGGCGCTCCAAAAGGCTTGGGCGTCTTTGCCTTGGCGGCCCATCTTGCTTTGCTCGAGGACTTTGACAATCATGATGTACCAGCTGCCCATGCTCATGATCACCAGCAGCAGCAAGACCACTTTGGTCACCAGGTCGGAGCTGGCCCACAGGGCTTCTAGGCCGTAGGGGTTGGCGGTACTGACCGCCGCTACAGCAGCTACTGCTGCGCTGGCGGGAGCATCCGTTTGCGCTATCGCTTGCACTGAGCCTAGCAGGCCCGCTAAAACTAAGAACGCACTTGCGCAGGCGTATCGAACTTTCTTGCCGTCAAATTTCATTTTCCCGATCCTTGCGATGTGAGGGGCTGTTGATAGAGGCCCTTAATTAGCGAACCGTCAAGCTTCGAACGGTTCATTTGATTTTGACCTAAACCAATAGTCTACATGGTGTTGAATTTTGCAAATTTGCTGAAAGCTAACCCAAGCCAATGCCCTAGTTTGGATGGCATTTGATCCTCACGGGCGAAGCTACACCGATCAGCGTATCAAAAAAGCAACAAATTAGCGCAATTAATGGTAAACCCTAAATGGAAATGTATCGATTTTCTCTAATATGTCACATCGTTATGTTGGATTTATCAAATTTAAAAAATGAAACCTACTCCTACCTTCAAACTTAGCAACAAGCCCGCTGCGCTGGCCGTGATGGCGCTGGTCTTCATGCAATCGGCGTCCGCGCAAACGGCTGCGGAAACGACTGCCGCCCCAGAAACCAAGCCCCCTGCCGAAACGCAGACACTGCAAGAGGTCGTCGTGTCTGGCTCGCGTATCAAGCGCGACAACTTCAGCACCTCTGCTCCGGTCACCATCATCCGCAATGAAGATGCGATTTCGGCAGGCTTCACCTCCACCGCCCAAGTGCTGCAAAGCACAGCCGTCACCGGCGGACAGGGCCAAATCAACAACGCCTACGGCGGTTTCGTGACCGATGGCGGCCCGGGCGCCAACACGATTGGCCTGCGCGGACTTGGGCCCACGCGCTCCTTGGTGCTGTTGAACGGTCGGCGCATGTCCCCCTCGGGGACGCGGGGCTCGGTCGGCGCTGCCGACTTGAACACCTTGCCCAATTCCATCATTGACCGCATTGAGGTCTTAAAAGATGGCGCCTCCTCGATTTACGGTTCGGACGCGGTGGCCGGTGTGGTCAACATCATCACGAAGAAAAACCTGACCTCGTTTAATGTGGACGCCTCGACATCGCGCCCTGTGGATGGTGGCGGCAACTCAAACAACTTCTCTATTTCCGGCGGCCAAGTGGCCGATAACTGGCGCTTCTTGGCCTCTTACCAGGTCAACGACCAAGAAAGTTTGACGCTGGGCCAACGCGATTGGACCCGATGCAATACGGACTATCGCCGCACCAGCGTCAATGGCGTAGTAGGCGAATGGGGCAGCTATGACTATGTAGACCCGACCACCGGCAAGCCCAAGTGCTACCCCATCAGCGGCACCGGCTCCAACGGCGTCACGATCAATACCTTGGGCACGGTCAGTAAAGTGGGCGTTGGTGCCCCTGGCGCTGTCGGTACGTCGTTTAACCGCTGGCGTCCCAATGCCGCCATTACTACGGGCCTCGTGGGCTATGAAGGTGTAGGCGGCGGCGCCAATGGCTTGAATGTTCGCGATACCTTTGATCCGCGCATGCTCAATAAGACACTGCTGTCACCGGTGCGCAACCAGAATGTGTATACCCAAGGCGGCGTAGATTTGGGTATGCTAGGTGATGCCGAGCTGTACTACGAGGTGTTGTTGAACCGCCGCGATTCCAGTCAAACTGGGTTCCGCCAGTTCTCGCTCGACTATCAAAAGGGCAGTCCGCTAATTCCCGCCAACTTGCAGACGCTTGCGCGATTTCTTCCGGCACAGTTGACCACCAACGGCCAAGACGTTGGGGTGCGTGCCTTCATCGGTTTCGGTAACGACGTGTCCAGCCAGACGGTCGACTTTAGCCGTGTCGCCGCAGGCTTGCGTGGTGCCTTGGCGAACACCGGTTGGGATTACGATGTGTCGATTGTCAGCAGCCAAAGCAGTGGGTCGTATACCTCTTATGCGTTCCTGACGGATCGCTTGGCACAAAGCTCGAACGTGGTGGTCAGTGGCAGTGGCTTTGCTTGCGTCAACCCGGCCAACGGTTGCGTTGCCGCACCCGCACTGACCGCTGCAGTCATTGGCGGCCAATTGCCTGCGGACTATGTGAACTACGTCTGGCAACCCTTTACCGGCAAGACCAATTTCAGAGAGGATGTGGTGGCTGCTTCGGTCACTGGCCCGGTTTTCTCGCTGCCCTACGGCAAAGTCAAAGCCGCCATCGGTGTAGAGACACGCAATTCCAGCATTGACGATACGCCTTCTGATGAGTCTATCAAGGGTAATACCTTTAACTTTTCGTCCTCGACACCTACACGGGGTAGCGATCGCTCCAATGACCTGTTCGGTGAAATTGAAGTGCCTTTGTTGAAAGATTTGCCGGGTTTTCAAGAGCTCACCTTGAATGCTTCGGGCCGCAGGGCTGACTACCAGTCCTACGGTGCCGCATCCACCTACAAAGCTGGTGCGCTGTGGACACCGGTGAAGTCACTGACGCTTCGCGCAACCCAGGGCACTTCTTACCGCGCCCCCGCGCTCTATGAGCAGTTTTTGGGTGCCACTTCGGGCTTCCTCAACCAGAGCGCCGATCCCTGCAACAACTGGGATTCGCCAACCAACGCCGGCACCGTCCGCGGTAAGAACTGCCAAAGCGAAGGGCTTCCCGCCGGTTTCAATGCCACTTCGGGTATCCAGGTCAATGGTGTGGGCGGACGTGAAGCAGGGCTGAAGGCAGAAACTTCAGAGAACAAATCCTTTGGCATCATTTTCCAGCCCGAACTGGCGACTGGCTGGGGTGATCTGGCTGTCGCGGTGGACCGCTTTGACATCAAAGTCGACAACGGCGTAGCCAGCATTGGTGGCTCTTCCATCCTGAGCAAATGCTATGACGACCCGGCCTTCCGCGCCGGTGGTAGTTTCTGCCGTCTGGTTTCGGCACGTGCGGCGGGGACCAATGCGCTTGTCATCACCAACGGCTTCATCAACCTGGCGACTGACGTGGTGAATGGGATCGACATCACCGTTCGCTACACCAACGATGTAGGTACCGGCCGTCTGCGTACGAATTTGTCGCTCACCCGATTCGACGAAACATCGAACAAGTTTTATGCCACTGACCCATTATGGGATAACAACGGTACGCTCACGAATCCCACATGGTCTGGCGCGCTGAACGTCAACTACACCGTGAAAGACTGGACCTACTTCTACGGACTAGACTTTGTCGGTAAAACGTCGACCTACGCATACTACGGGGAAGATGCTGCTACGAGCACCTACAAGCTGGACACCCCAGACTATTTCCTGCATGCGGCGTCTGTGCAATACAAGGATACGGTAGGCAAGTGGAGCGCCACCTTGGGCGTTCGTAATATCGCCGACACGAAGCCTCCTATGATTTCTGCCCAGGCTGGCTACAACCGCGTCGGTAACGCCCCGCTGTACAGCGGCTATGACTACATGGGTCGTCGAATCTTTTTGAACGTATCCAAGTCGTTCTAATCTAGGTCGCAAACAGGCCCTGACAACCCGAGTTGTCAGGGCCTTTTTTTATTCAGGAATTGATCGTGAAAAAACTAGTTTCCTCATGGGGTGGGGCCGGCGTCTATGTAGCGCTTTCGTGCTTGCTTGCGGGCCAAGCTTGGGCGCAAACCGCGGCGCCTGCTGCAGCCATTCGAGTGCCGACCATGGCGCAATTGGCGCAATTTCCCGCGATGACCGGGTTCCAGATTTCGCCGGATGGTAAGCACATGATTGCCATTGAAAGTGCAGGGGACACACGTAGTATCTTGGTGTGGAAACTGGCCGATTTGTCGGCCAAACCCACCGTGATCGGCGCTAAAAATATGCTGATCAGCGGTGCATCATTCTTAAAAAATGACATGTTGCAGGTCAATCTGTCGCAGCGCTACGACTTCCGTGGCGATCAGATGGTGAAGACATTCATTAGCAAACTATTGTTCACTGATCTGGAAGGGAAAAACTGGATTGAGCCCATGGCATCGGTTGAAATTGCCCGGACCACAGATGCAAAAGTCCAGGCGGCGCTCTCCAACCCTTCGGTGCTAAGCCGCATGCCTGCCGACCCGGACCATATCGTGCTCGAGAGTGACTCCCGGGGTGATACCCGGGACCTGTTCCGTTACAACGTACGCACGGGCGCCTCCACCCGCTTAATGAAACTGGGAGAGAACGATAGCGCAGTGTCAGTCAACGCGGCGGGTATTCCCTGGGCCAAGACGCGCTTTGGAAGCGACGGGGAGGGTGCCTTTGTCGCGCTTGATTTTCGCGTGAGCGATGGCCGCTGGGAAGAGCACTTTCGCAACTACGTCAAAGCCCGGGATGTCGTAGATGTCATAGCACCCGGCGCCAAGCCCGGTATCGCCATCATCCAGAGCAATGTGGGCCAGGAGTTCGCAGCTATCTACGAATACGACATCGCAGCAAAGAAAACGATTTCCAAGTTGTTTGAACACAAGTTCTTCGATGCTACGGGTGTGCGTAGTTTAGGTAAGGATGATGAAACCCCGGGGCAGGATGGTTTTGATGGCTACCAATATGCGGGTCTATTCGGTTCGGATACGTATTGGGAAAACCCGGAAATCAATGCCGTTATTTTGGGCATGGCGCAGGCCTTGGGTATCAAGCAAACCAAGCAAAAACTGATGGCGGTGTCCGGTTCCAACCAAACCGAGGTACCCGCCTTTGACGGGGTGTCCATACGGCTGCTGCGGCGTGTTGCCGGCGAAACGCCCAGCTATTTGTTTCGGGTGAGCGGCCTGGCCTACCCGACCGAGTACTACCTGTTGCAAAAGCAAAATTTGCAGTTGCTGGCCAAAGAACAGCCCGCCCTGGACCGGGCTGCTTTGGGATCGGCGCGCTTTGTCTATTACCCGGCGCGTGACGGGCTCAACATTCCAGCTTTTCTGACTATTCCAAACGAAAAACTATGCGGCCCCGGGCCCTATGCCACCGTAGTGCACCCACATGGGGGGCCGTGGTCCCGCGATAACATGAATTTCGATAACTCGGGTTGGGTGCCTTTGATGGTGACGCAATGCAAAGTAGTGCTGCAACCCCAGTTCCGAGGCTCCTCGGGCTGGGGCCGTACCCGGTGGCTGGCCGGTGACCGCGAGTGGGGACAGAAGATGCAGGACGACAAGGACGACGGTGCGAAGTGGCTGGTCAGCGAAAAATTGGCCGACCCGCGCAGGATGGCGATGTTCGGGTTTTCGTATGGAGGCTACTCGGCATTTGCCGCTGCCGTGCGGCCTAACGATTTATACAAGTGCGCTATTGCTGGCGCAGGCGTATCGGACATCAAAAGAATTACCGCGCGCAGTTATGCAAACCCGTATTTCAAGGACGCGCAGGAGTCCACCATTCGCGGGCTCAATCCCTTGGAGTTTGCCGACAAGATCAAGATCCCCATCATGGTCTACCACGGGGATCGGGACCAGACGGTGCCGCTGAACCAGTCGCAGTTGTTTGTAGACCGCGCGAAGTCCTCGGGCCAACCGGTGGACTACCACGTGCTGAAGGACTATGCCCATGGCCCGGCTTGGACGCGTCAGACTATGACCGAGCAGCTGACCCTTATCAGTGACTACCTGAAAACGGGTTGCGGCGGCGGCGGACTCTGATTTGCTCTGAGAAACATAGCTGCTTGCGCACGGGCCACAGGTGTAATGAGCCAAAAAGGGGTAGGGAGGTTTGCTACCCCCTCTCACCTTGGGGCGCGGCATTTTTTTGGTAATTGGTTTCGTGCTATTTTGATAAGCTCCTAGGGAATGCCTAACGCATTCAACAATTTGTCGACTCTAGGTTAAGCTAAACACTGCTTGATAAGTTAGACCAACATTTTCCAGAAGGCAATGAGATGAAAAACAGGACACTATGGATCGCGCTTGTAGTGAGTTACACCGTGTCAGCGATATCGGCCTTAGCGGCCCAGCCACCAAAAGGCGTTGAACTAGCCGCAAAGCAAGAGCTAGTGCGCAGCAACGGCCCCGAGCCCGAGACCCTGGATCCGGCGCTGGCCGAATCGGTGGGGGCGAACCAGATCACCCGCGATTTGTTTGAAGGCCTCACCGCGACCACCACCAGCGGCCAGACGGTTCCCGGCGTGGCCGCATCTTGGAAGCAGGTCAACCCGACGACCTGGGTTTTCACGCTGAGGAAGGATGCCAAGTTTTCCAACGGCGACCCCATCACCGCCGAGGACTTTGTATACGGCTGGCGGCGCTACCTGGACCCGAAAACGGCCTCACTCTACGCCACCACGCTGGCACCCTTTATCCTTAACGGCATGGACGTGGCCGAAGGCAAGAAACCGCTTAGCGAACTAGGAGTTAAAGCCTTGGCCAAAGACCAACTGGAGGTGAAGACAGCATTTCCCGTGGCATTTTTGCTTGACCTGCTCTCCAACACCCAATTTGCGCCCATCAATAAAGCAGTGATCGATAAATTTGGCAAAGACTGGACCAAGCCCGGCAATATGGTGGGCAATGGCGCCTATGTGATGAAGGATTGGCGGGTGAACAGTGCCGTCCTGCTCGAGAAAAATACCCACTACTGGGATGCCAAGTCGGTTGTCTTGAGCAAGGTGAGCTATTTGGCCATTGAAGACAGTAATGCGGACATAAAGTTATTTCAGTCCGGAGAAACAGAATACGTTGAACGTTTGCCGCCCGGCTCGTTTGAACAGTTCAAAAAGAGTAATCCGGCAGACATCAAAAACGGCCCTATGCTGGGCTTGCGCTTTTATGCCTTGAACAATAAAGACCCCTTGCTCAAAGATGTGCGCGTGCGCAAAGCGCTGTCCATGGTGATCGACCGCGACACGCTTGCCAGCAAAGTGACGGCGGATGGCCAGATACCTGCCTACGGGGTGATCGTCAAAGGCGTCAATGGGGCGGACGTCACCGCGCATGACTGGGCCGCTTGGCCTATGGAAAAGCGGGTGGAAGAGGCCAAGAAATTACTGGCTGCTGCCGGTGTGAAACCCGGAACCAAGATCAATTTCACTTACAACACCGACCAGTACCACAAAAAAATGGCCATATTCGCGGCCTCGGAATGGAAAACTAAATTGGGCCTAGAAACCGAAATGGAGAATATGGAGTTCAAGGTGCTGATGAAAAAGCGGCACGACGGTGAATTCCAAATCGCCCGGCATGGTTGGGTAGCTGACTACAACGACGCAACTACTTTTTTGACTTTAGTCCAATGTGACTCGGACGCCAATGACAACAAAAACTGCAATCGCAAGGCCGAAGATTTAATCAACCAGGGCAATCAGGCACTGGACCCTGCCAAGCGCAAAGCCTTGCTCACCAGTGCGGCCAAATTGGTGATGGAAGACTACCCCATGATCCCCTTGCTCCAATACACCTTGCCGCGCTTGGTCAAGTCCTATGTGGGGGGCTACTTTGAGAGCAACCCCATGGACCGTTTCCGCAGCAAAGATTTGTACCTGATCAAACACTGATGCATAAGGGGCCTGCGGGCCAATCGCATGTGGAAATATACCCTGCGTCGCATATTGGCGACGCTGCCGACCTTGCTCACGGTGATTACGGTGTGCTACCTCATGCTGCACCTGACGCCAGGCGGGCCTTTTGACAGCGAGCGCAAAGTATCCGATGCCGTACTGGCCAATTTGCAAGCCAAATACCACCTGGACCTACCGCTGTGGCAACAGTATTTGTATTACCTCAACAATTTATTGCACGGTGATTTAGGGGCCTCGTTTCGGTATGCGGACTGGTCGGTCAACGACCTGGTGGCCAAGGCATTGCCGGTGTCCCTGCTGATCGGCGGTTTGTCTATGCTGATTGCGGTACTTGCCGGTGTGTTTTTGGGCATTTGGGCGGCATTGCGGCAAAACAGTTGGGTAGACCATGGCCTTATGGTTTTTTGCAATATCGGCGGGTCTGTACCCTCGTTTGTCATTGGGCCCCTGCTGGTAACCGTGTTTGCACTCTGGCTGCAATGGCTGCCATCGGGCGGCTGGAATGAGGGCCAATGGCGCTTCGTCGTGCTGCCTGTTACCTTGCTGGCAGTGATTAATCTTTCCACGGTTGGCCGGGTCATGCGGGGAAGTCTGATCGAGGTGCTTAGTTCTAACTTCATTTTGGCAGCCCGGGCCAAAGGCCTGCCCATGTCCACCATCGTACTGCGCCATGCTTTGCGTCCGGCACTCATTCCCGTGGTCTCGGTGCTCGGGCCTTTAGCGATTTCATCCATTACCGCGGCCGTGGTAACGGAGACCTGGTTTTCGCTTCCCGGTCTGGGTAAGCTGATTGTCAACGGCGCGTCCAATCGCGACTACACACTGGTCCTGGGGCTGGTGGTGCTGGTTACTTTTGTGGCGGTATTGCTCAATTTACTGGTAGATCTGGCCTATGCCTTACTCGATCCCAAAATCCGGTACTGACCTAGCGCCGGCTGCGCGCAGTCCCTGGCTGGATGCGCGGCAACGCTTTGTGCGCAACCGGGCGGCGCTTGTCAGCTTGATCATCCTGGCGCTGATTGCGCTGGTCTGTCTGGTGGGGCCCTGGCTATCACCCCACGCCTATGACGATACCGATTGGAACCAAATGGGCATAGGGCCGACCTGGGACCAGTGGCATCTCTTTGGCACCGACGAGCTGGGCCGCGATTTGTTGGTCCGCACTTTAATTGGCGGGAGGATATCGCTGACCGTGGGGGTGCTGGCCACGCTGGTGTCGGTATTGCTTGGGGTTGCCTGGGGTGCAGTCGCCGGGTTTGTGGGCGGGAAAATTGACGCCTTCATGATGCGCATTGTCGATATTTTGTACGCTATCCCCTATCTGCTGATTGCCATCATGATGGTCACGATTTTGGGGCGCGATTTTTACCTGGTCGTACTCACCATTTCTGCTTTTTCCTGGATGGATATGGCCAGGGTGGTGCGAGGCCAAACCTTGGCGATTAAATCCAAGGAATACATCGAGGCAGCGCGCGCCATCGGTGTGCCTACGCACCGTATTATTTTTTCGCATGTAGTGCCCAATCTGCTGGGCATCGTGGTGATTTACACCTCCATCACGGTGCCGGTCGTGATACTCACCGAATCCGTATTGTCGTTTTTGGGTCTGGGTGTGCAAGAGCCCATGACTAGCTGGGGGGTGCTGATTCATGATGGCGCCAATGTCATGGAAAGCAGCCCCTGGATGATTTGGTTCCCTGGCGCAGCACTGACCCTCACCTTGTATTGCGCTAATTTTCTGGGGGACGGAATGCGCGACGCGCTCGACCCCAAAACCCGATGAGCGCCACTGCGCAAGCCCCAAACCCTGCGCTGCTGCAGGTGCAAAATTTGCAGGTGCAATTTGCCACCAACGATGGCCCGGTAGATGCCGTCAATGGGCTTAGCTTTGCGCTCCAGCGAGGAGAGACTCTGGGCATTGTGGGTGAATCAGGTTCAGGCAAGTCGCAGACAGCGCTGGCCATCATGGGCTTACTGGCGCGTAATGGTCGTGCTACAGGAAGCGTGGACTACCAGGGCCGCAATTTGTTGGCTCTTACGGAGCAAGAACTCAATACGGTGCGCGGCCGCCAGATTGCCATGGCCTTTCAGGACCCGATGACTGCGCTCAACCCCTACCTGACGGTCGAGCGCCAGATGACCGAAACCTTGCAACTGCACAAAGGCATGGACCGCAAGGCGGCGCGGGCCAGTGCCGTGCGCATGCTTGATGCGGTAAAAATTCCTGCTGCGGCATCACGCATCGACATGTACCCCCATGAGTTTTCGGGCGGCATGCGCCAACGCGTGATGCTGGCCATGGCGCTGCTGTGCGAACCTGCCATCTTGCTCGCCGATGAGCCCACCACCGCACTAGACGTTACGGTGCAAGCCCAGGTATTGGCATTGCTGCGCGAGTTGCAAAAAGACATGGGCGTTGCGATCTTGCTGATTACGCATGACTTGGGCGTGATTGCCGGCCTGTGCGATCAGGTCTTGGTGATGTACGGCGGGCGTGTCATGGAGCAAGGCAGTGTGGGTCACATTTTTCACCGGGCTTCGCATCCCTATACCCGCGGGCTGCTGGGTGCTATTGCGCGTATCGACGGCCAGTGCGGGCCCCTGGTGCCTATTGCAGGCAGCCCGCCGCAGATGGGGAAGCTGGCAGCCGGTTGTCCTTTTGCGCCGCGCTGCGCTTGGGCTGATGGCCTGTGCGAAACGCAAGTGCCTAGCTTGCAGGATGTGGATGCGCACCCTGCGGACCAGAGCCTGCAGTATCTGGCCAGGCGTGCTTGCCATCGCTCGGCAGAGGGAGTGAAGTTCGGCCTCAGCGAAGGCAGTAAGCATGGCTGAGCACAAGCCACCGTTGTTACAGGTGCGGGATTTGCTAGTGCATTTTCCGGTGCGCCTGCCCGGTGCCTGGCCGTGGGCGCCCTGGGG
>CAMCJY010000036.1 GCA_945875225.1 Comamonas sp. lk
CTCGGCCTTGCGCGAGGACCCGGACGCGATTTTGGTAGGTGAGTTGCGCGACCTAGAAACCATACGCTTGGCGTTGACCGCCGCTGAAACCGGGCACCTGGTATTTGGCACCCTGCACACTTCCAGTGCCGCAAAGACGAGAGATCGAATAATGGATGTCTTCCCTGGCGACGAAAAAGAGATGGTCCGCGCGATGTTGTCCGAATCGCTCCAAGCCGTTATCGCGCAAACTTTGTGCAAAAACCTGGCCCATGATGGGCGCGTGGCGGCGCATGAAATCATGCTGGGCACCAACAGTATCCGCAACTTGATCCGTGAAGGCAAAGTAGCACAAATGTATTCCGCCATTCAAATGGGCCAAGGCCTAGGCATGCAAACCCTGGACCAGAGCCTTATGGCACTGGTCAAGTCCAAGCGCATCAGCTGGGGCGAGGCGGGCAGCAAGGCCAGAGCGCCTGAGGCTTTCAAAGACCGCGATTAGCTAACGCGGTTGTGACACGCCAGCGCGGGGGATGGAAAACCGCAGGATCGTCTAAAGTGCGAACTTTGATAACCCGTCCAATAAGGAAGATGTATGAGCCAGAGCGCCTCCGTAAATCCCAAAACCTATGCCTCAGCACCCGCGAAACGGGTCGCATTTTTAGGGCTGGGCGTGATGGGCTACCCCATGGCAGGCCACCTGGCGCTGGCCGGTCACCAAGTTACGGTCTTTAACCGCACGCCTGCCAAGGCGCAAAGCTGGGTGCAGGAGTTTGCCGGTCACGCCAGTACCTTGGGCGCCCATGCCAGCGCGCCGACCCCACGCCAGGCGGCCCAGGGCGCCGATATGGTGTTTTGCTGTGTGGGTAATGACGAGGACCTGCGCAGCGTAGTGCTGGGCAGCGATGGGGCCTTGGCCGGCATGCACGCGGGCGCCGTCCTGGTGGACCACACCACGGCCTCGGCCCAAGTGGCGCGCCAACTGTACGCCCAGGCACAGACTTTAGGATTGCATTTTGTCGATGCGCCGGTTTCGGGCGGCCAGGCCGGCGCGCAAAACGGCATGCTGACGGTCATGTGCGGCGGAGAGGCGGCGGCCTTTGAAGCGGCCCAAGCCACCGCCATGGCCTTTTCCCGCGCCTTTACCCTGCTAGGGGACAGCGGCGCCGGGCAGTTGGCCAAGATGGTCAATCAGATCGCTATTGCCGGCCTGGTGCAAGGCCTGAGCGAGGCCGTTGCCTTCGGACAAAAAGCCGGTCTGGACATGGAGCAGGTTCTGGACGTGATCGGCAAAGGCGCAGCCCAAAGCTGGCAAATGGACAACCGGGGCAAAACCATGGTGGCCGATAAATTCGATTTCGGCTTTGCGGTGGATTGGATGCGCAAAGACTTAGGCTTGGTTCTGGACGAGGCCAAACGCAATGGCGCACGATTGCCTGTTACCGCACTGGTGGACCAGTTTTACGCCGACGTGCAGCAAATGGGTGGGCGGCGCTGGGATACATCCAGCCTGATCAAACGCTTGCGATAGCACCGGCTTAGCCAAGGCGCCTTAACACGGCGCCTTCGTTGCAAGCGCCCGGCTAGGTCCTCGATCGGCCTAGTTAGTTGGCGGGCTTAGCATTCAAGTTCGCCAACTCGTCCTCGGTGATGGTTTCGTGTACCAAGACCACTTTTTTAACGCCCGTCACACCGCTGATAACGCTAGAGACACGCTTGGCCTCGCGCGCTGTGATGCGCCCCATCACATAGACGTTGCCCCGTTCCACCACCACTTTGTAGGCATTGCTAAACAAATCTTTAGCGTCAATGAGATCGGCCTTGATGCGCCCCGCTGCGATCAGGTCATTGGTGCGCTCCGTCAAGGTGGTGATAGCGGTGACCCCGACTTCATTCCAAACACTGCTAGTGTTGTCAACATTCTTGGCAATCTCAGCCACACGCTCTTTGTCTTGCGCGTCCGGCACTTCACCGGTGAGCAGTACTTTGCGGTTGTAGCTGGTCACGTTGACATGCACGCGCTCGCCCAATGCGTCGCGGATCCGGGTGGAAGTTTTGACCTCAATAGCCTGGTCTTCCAGCATCGCACCCGAGGTACGGCGATCTACCGCCACAAAGCCAGTCATCACCACGCCACCGGCCACCAGCGGAAAGCAGGCGCTCACCGACAGCAGCGTGGCCAGCAGGACAGCCCCCAGCGCAAAATAACGAAGCAGAGGTTTCATAACGCACTTTCCTGTTCACCCATCAACTGGGCATCTACGCCATCGCAAATGCAATGGAGCGTCAAAATATGGACTTCTTGCACGCGCGCGGTGCGCTCGTGCGGCACACAGACGTGCACATCGGTATCGCGTAAAACCTGGCTGATTTTCCCGCCGCCACGCCCAGTAAGCGCCACCACTACCATATCGCGCTGGTGCGCCGCTTCGATGGCTGCCAGCACATTGGCTGAATTACCGCTGGTGGAGATGGCCAACAAAACATCGCCGGCCTGGCCCAGCGCCCGTACCTGGCGCGAAAAAATCGAGTTGAAATCGTAGTCGTTGGCGATCGCGGTAATGATGGAGCTATCGGTCGTCAAGGCGATGGCGCCTAACTCGGGACGTTCACGCTCAAAGCGGCCGACAAACTCTGCCGAAAAATGCTGCGCATCCGCAGCAGATCCGCCATTGCCGCAAGCCAGCACTTTGCCGCCACTGGTCACGCTGGCCAGTATGGCGCCAATAGCTTGTGCTATCGGCTTGCTGAGCACCTGCGCCGCTTGGTACTTCAGGTCAGCGCTGTCGATAAAGTGTTGTTCAATGCGTTGTTCAAGCATCCGCTGATGATAACCGCCAAGCATGAAGCCCCATTTGTTCAGCCCGCATCAAACGCCCCCGGTAACCAATGCACGCCCTCGTTATCCATTTCGACCACCTCAAAGCGGCAGGGCGGCAGGCGGGGCAGAGCCAATAGGTAGTGCTGCGCCGCGCGCACTATACGTTTTTGTTTCACCCATCCGACGCTGGCCGCCGCGCCGCCGTGGCGTGGGTTCAGGCGCTTACGCACCTCCACAAAGACCAGTGTTCCGTCGGGGCAGCGCATGACCAGATCAATCTCGCCGCCGCCGCGCCCCGGTGTCCGATAATTGCGCGTCAGCAGACGCAGGCCCCGCTCCTGCAAATACTGCAGGGCTTCGTCCTCGGCGGCATCGCCGATTTTTTTGCTGCTAGGCTGGGCGCTTGGCGCCCCAAGGAAACCCTTGCGTGATTGCATTATTTGACTCCGCCCTGAAGGCCGCCCACGAGGCCGCCGGTAGCCAGGATTATCCGAAAAGCGCACTCTATGTGGTTGCCACACCGATCGGTAATTTGGCCGACATCAGCCTGCGTGCCTTGCATGTCCTGTCACTGGCCGACCACATTGCCTGCGAGGACACGCGGCACACCCGCACACTTTTGCGCGCCTACGGTATCGACAAAAGCAGCGCCCAATTGTTGGCGCTACACCAGCATAACGAAACACAAGCGGCCCATACCGTGGTGGACTTGCTGCGCCAAGGCGCGCGCGTGGCCTGCGTCAGCGATGCGGGCACCCCAGGCATTAGCGACCCGGGCGCGCGCCTGGTGGCGCACGTGCGCGCGCAGGGCTTGCGGGTGCTGCCCTTGCCCGGCGCCAGCAGCGTGACGGCCTTGCTCAGCGCAGCGGGCGCAGTGCAAGGCGGCGAGGGTGACACAGGTTTTGTGTTCGCCGGGTTTTTACCCAGTAAAAACGGCGAGCGGGTGCGGGCGCTGGACGCGCTAGCCAGCCAATCGCGGGCCTTTGTCCTGCTGGAGGCGCCGCACCGCATGCAAGCGCTGGCGCAGGCGCTTGCCAGCCTGGGCGAGCGCACACTGACCGTGGGCCGCGAACTGAGCAAGCAGTTTGAAGAAATCGCCAGCATGCGCGCCGATGCCCTGGGCGACTGGCTGGGCGCCGACGGCATGCGCCTGCGCGGTGAATTCACCCTGGTGGTGCACGCCGCTCACGCGCCCAAAGAACAGGCGCAAGACGACCGGGTACTGCGCCTGTTACTGGCCGAATTGCCCTTGAAAACTGCCGTCAAATTAGCGGCCGACATCAGCGGCGAAGCGCGCAATGCGCTGTACGAAAGGGCGCTGGCTTTGAAGCAACAAGAGGGGAAGTCGCCAGCGCCTGACTAGGCAAACGCTAAGCAAGCCAAGGGGGCATTTGCAAACGCAGCGCGGCCATCGCGGCAGCGCGCTTAGATGCGCCGTGCCAGCTCAGCCGCTTTACCGGTATAGCTGCCTGGCGTCATGGCGAGCAGGCGCTGCTTTTCTTCGTCGGGTAGGGCCAGCGCGGCGATAAAGTCTTGCATCAGTTCGCGCGTCATGGCAGCGCCGCGGGTAAAGTTTTTAAGCTGCTCGTAGGGCTGGGGCAGACCGTAGCGGCGCATCACGGTTTGGATCGGCTCGGCCAGTACTTCCCAGGAATTGTCCAAATCAGCAGCAATCGCTGCAGTGTTGATCTCCAACTTGCCCAGACCGGCCTGCATCGACTGGTAGGCCAGCAAGGCGTAACCCAAAGCGACACCCATATTGCGCAATACCGTGGAGTCGGTGAGGTCGCGCTGCCAACGGCTGATGGGCAGCTTTTCGCTCAGGTGGCGCAAGAGCGCATTGGACAGGCCTAAGTTACCTTCGGCATTTTCAAAATCAATCGGGTTCACTTTGTGCGGCATGGTGCTCGAACCGACCTCGCCGGGGCGCAGCTTTTGCTTGAAATAACCCAGGGACACATAGCCCCAGACATCGCGCGACCAGTCGATCAAAATCGTATTGGTGCGGGCTACCGCGTCGAACAACTCGGCCATATAGTCGTGCGGCTCGATTTGAATACTGTAGGGCTGGAATACCAGGCCCAGGCCACGCGGCTCGGGTTCTTCCACGACGCGGCGGGCAAAGCCTTCCCAATCAAACTCGGGCCAGGCGGATAAATGCGCGTTGTAATTGCCCACCGCACCATTCATCTTGCCCATGATTTGCACGCTGGCAATGCGCTCGCAGGCCGCTTGCAGGCGTACCACGACATTAGCAATTTCTTTGCCCACCGTCGTCGGGCTGGCAGTCTGGCCGTGGGTGCGGCTGAGCATGGGCACATCGGCATAGGCATGCGCCATATCGCGCAGCATCAGCACCAATCGGTCGAGCTGTGGTAACAACACGATGCCGCGCGCTGCGCGCAATTGCAATGCGTGGCTGGTGTTGTTGATGTCTTCGCTGGTGCAGGCGAAATGCACAAATTCAGCGGCAGCCAATAGTTCGGGGCGGGCCTCGAATTTGGATTTGATCCAATACTCCACCGCCTTGACATCGTGGTTCGTGGTTTTTTCTATCTCTTTAATGGCTTGTCCGTCAGCCACCGAAAAGTTCTTCGCCAGGGCCAGCAGGTATTTGCGCGCACCGGTGCTTAGCGGTTTGAACTCTTGAAAACCCGCATCGCTCAAGGCAATAAACCAGGCCATTTCCACCTGAACGCGGCGCTGCATATAGCCCAATTCGCTCATCAAAGGGCGCAAATCGGTCAGCTTGTTGGCATAGCGCCCGTCCAAGGGCGAAATCGCGTCGATGGGGAAGAAATTCATCGGACAATTGTAGGCTCATCACCCTGTATAGAATGCCCCTCCCTAGTTGGAACAAGCACACGATATGAAATTAATAGGCTCGACGTCCAGCCCCTATGTACGCAAAGTGCGCGTCGTCATGGCAGAAAAGAAACTTGACTACGCTTTTGTCATCGAGGACGTCTGGGCCGCTGGCACCACCATAGGCCAATCCAACCCCTTGGGCAAAGTGCCCTGCCTGGTCATGGAGGGCGGCGAAGCCTTGTTTGACTCGCGCGTGATTGTGGAATACCTCGAAGCGCTGTCGCCAGTGGGCAAACTGATACCGAACACCGGACGCGCGCGCGCCGAGGTCAAGACCTGGGAAGCGCTGGCCGACGGCGTACTCGATGCCTTGATTCTGGCCCGCTTGGAGGCGACCTGGGCCGGGCGCAAAGACAGTGAGCGCAGCCAGGCCTGGATAGACCGTCAAATTGCCAAAGTGGATGCATCATTGGAATCCATGTCCAGCGGTCTGGGCGAACGCAATTTTTGCTCCGACATCCACCTGACCTTGTCTGACATTTCCGTCGGTTGTGCGCTGGCCTATCTGGATTTTCGCTTTGCGCATATCGACTGGCGCGCCCGCCACGCCAATTTAGCCAAGCTCTATGAAAAGCTCTCGGAGCGGCCGAGCTTCGCCGACACGGTGCCTTTTTAAGAAGGCACTTAGGTAGGCGATCCGGCCTAGCTGTTAGCGCGGCGTTTGAGCCAGCGCATCAGACTACCGACCCAGGGCAGTTTTTCATACAACTCCTCTGCTGCGTCCCAATAGTCGCGGTGCAGTTGCACTTTGCCTGCAGCGTCGAACACCAGATGGGAGGCGCCCAAAATTACTTGTTCATGGCCCTGGTGGAAATTGCGAAAACAAAAGCGAAATTCCCAGGTCAGAAAACACTGCGCGCCTTGCGCCACACGACCGGTCACCACAAAGCGTGGCGCCATCAGGGCTTCGAACATGTGCACAAAAATCGCTTCCACAGCAGGCACACCCTGCACCTCGTTAAAGGGGTCTTTGAAGCGCGCATCCGGCGCGTAAAACCGGGATAGTTGCTGGACACTGGTTGGCGTCAAATGCTCGAACCATTGCACCAGCGCGTCTACCGCAGCGGCCTGCGCAGCCTGTGCTGCATCGCCAGGCGTGGCGGGCATGGACGGATTGGCCGGCGGCTTCATGTCGTAGCCTTAGCAACCAGGTAAAAGTACCAGCGCTGGGGCATGATGCGCAAGAGCTTCATCCACAGCGTAAAGCGGCGCGGGAAATGGATTTCAAACTGGCCGCGCGCCCATCCGTGCAGCATGGCCTGGGCGGCTTGTGCAGGGCTGATCAGGGCGGGCATGGAAAAACTGTTTTTAGCAGTCAAGTGAGTTTGCACAAAGCCGGGGTTGACCACCGATACCGCAACACCGTCGGCCTGTAAGTCCAGGTACAGATTTTCGGCCAGGTTAATCATGGCGGCCTTGGTCGGCCCATAGGCCAGGCTGTTGGGCAGGCCGCGGTAACCCGCCACACTGGCGACCAGGCTGATATGCCCGGTACGGCGCGCGCGCATGGCGGGCAACACTACTTGCAACACATTGAGCGCGCCCTGGTAATTCACCTCCCAATGGCGCCGCATATCCTCCAAGTCCATGGCCTGCGCACGCATGGGCTGGTAGTGGCCTGCGCAGTACAAGACCATGGCCGGCGCACTGTGGGGCCAGCACTGCTGCGCCACCTGCGCAACGGCTTGCGCGTCGCTACAGTCCAAGGCCTGGGCGCTGCTGCCCGGATGGGCTTGAACAAAAGCTTGCAAGGCCTGCGCATTGCGCGCAGACACCGTGACCAGTGCGCCTTGCGCATGCAGCGCCGCAGCCGTGGCATGGCCGATGCCGCTGCTGGCCCCTAGTATCCATACCGATTGACCGCGCCAATCGCGCAGGGGCGGGTTCAGAGATTGCATCCAGGCCATGGCTTAACGCTTGTAAAAACTGAGGGTGACCTCACCCAGCGGCAGGCCGAACTTGCGCATGTGCGCTTTGTTGAGCATCACGCGCTCATCGACCAGGTACATCCAGTCGTCCATCTGCACTTCGTAAATTTTCCCGTCCACCGGCAGCGCCAGGGTGTATTGCCACTGAAAGGCGTTGCCCTGCGTGCGCCCCTGGGCAATGCCCACCACATCATCGGCCCGTCCGGTGTAGCTGCCGTCCGGGCCAGCAGTCAGGCGCCAGATACGTTTTTGTTTGGTTCCGTCGGAATAGATGAAGTCCTCGTCCAACACACCCTCGTTGCCGGTCCAGGTGCACACCATCACCACCTTAAAGCGTTTGACCACGGTGCCGGTGTAGTCGGTGAACACGCCGTAGGCATCCAACGTGCCGTTGAAATACTGGCGCAAATCGAGCGCCGGTTTTTCCTGTGTGTAGGTTTCCAGCTTTTGCGAGGCGCAGCCACCCAAAGCCAAAGCTGCACCGGTGCCCAGTGTCAGCGCAAATAAGCGACGTCGATTCATGGTGTTTTCCTAATAATGAAAAAATACAAAAGTGCCGCAGCACCTAGCTTCAAAAAGCAAGGCAGCAGGCAATACGCCCAGGTGATGCTGCGCAATGCCTCTTCACTGCGGCTGCCCGGCTCATAGCCGGCATAGGACAGCAAAGGCAGGGCCAGGCCTGCGGCCAGCGCCAGATTGAGCTTGGCCGCCATATTCCACCAACCCCAGTAAATGCCGCTGTCGCGCCCGGGTTCGGGCTGGTTGCTGATCAGGCCAGCCAGCATGGCGCCAGGCACGGTGAGGTCTGCGGCCAGACACAAACCAGACAATAGGCAGATGGCGATAAACGGCAGGCTGTCGCCGCTACCCAGTTGCGCGGCCCAGGCAAACACCAATACCGACAAGCCCATGGACGCCAGCCAAAGCGCTTGCAAACCCCAGCGGGCCACCAGGCGCGAGACCGGCGCCATCGCCAGCCCAGCAGCCAGGAAATAGCTGGCTAAAAACCAGGGCTCCATGGACGCAGGCGCCTGCAGCCGGTCCTGGACAAAAAACAATATCAAAGTCGCAGGCAAAGCACTGGCGATGCCATTGGCCAGAAAAACCGCCAGCAAAGCACGAAACGGCCGGTAGCGCAGTGGCGCCAATACCCGCAAGCCAGCGCCCGCATCCTCAGACGCGAGCGCTGGAGCAAGTACCGGTGCAGGCGCCCTTGTCCAGGCCAGCCAGCCCATGCCCAATGCCAGACACAGAATGGACGCCGTCAGCGGCAAACCCAAGACCAAAGGCGCCATCGAAGCCAGGATGACGCCGGCAAGACCCAAACCTTCGCGCCAAGCCACGATGCGGCTGCGCAAGGCCGCATCGCCGCCCAGCAAAGCACCCCAGGACTGTTGGACCAAAGTCAGCGCGCTATAGCCCAGGTAGCACAGCACCAAGGCACCAGCCGCCCAGACCAAAAGGGCCCCGTGCTCGCGCACCGGCGGAAAAAATAAAGCGAAAAAACCAGCCGCCAGCAAGACGGCGGCAAAGGCGGAAAAGCGCAATACATGCGCTTGGGAGCGGGCAAACAAGCGGTCAACCCATCGTCCCAGCAAAGGGTCTATCAGGGCATCAGCCACCCGCGCCAGCAGCAGCAATACACCCAGACTGGCCAGCGGCAGTCCGAAGTTGCGGGCGTAGTAATTGGGCAGGAAGACATACAGCGGCAAGGCCACAAAGGCCAAGGGCAAGGCCATGAGCCCGTAGCGCAGCCCTTGCGGCCAGGGCAATGCGGACAGTCCTGGACTACTCGCCATTCAGTTGCCCCTACCCAGGAGCTGCGCGCGCAACCGGGGTTCCTGCGTGGCCGGGCTGAGCCAAATCGCAAAAAAGGATTCACTCAGCATGGCGTCGTCTATCGATTTATGCAGCTGCCCGTTGAAGTACAGGCGCAAGCCCTTGTCGGGGAGATGCACGCCCGTCAGCCGGTCGCCGGCTTTAACGTCGGGGAAAGCGCCTTGCAGCGCCTGTAACCACTCGCTCTGACGCACGCCGGACGGTGCATCCAAGGCCTGCATCTGTTTGAGCGTAGCGTCCGCCAACATACTTGCACTGATGGTGCGCGCATAGAGGATCTCCAGCGCAAAAGGATGCGCGCCAAAGCGCTCGGGCTGGAACTGCGGCGCGGTCCATAAGCGGGCTTCGTACACCAAGAAACCGAAGACCCGCAAGCGCCCGCTGCCGGCCAGGACGGGCTTTTCCAAGTCGCGCGCCAGTTCGCCCGGTGGCACCGGTGCGGTGGAGGCCTGCACGCCGCTGCAAGCGCAGAGCAAGGCCAGGCACAGCGCCAGCAGGGCCTGCGGCCAGGCATGCAGAGTCGCTTTAGGCTGCGGCATGGGGTTTTTGCAGGGTGTACTGCAGGACATCAATGTTGTCTTCCATAAAGGCCGCTTCGCAGTAGCACAAATAAAACTCCCAGATGTGCATAAAGCGCTGGTCAAAGCCGAGCGCCAGCACCTCTTCGCGCTGGGCCAAAAAGGCTTCGCGCCAGCGCTGGAGCGTCTGCGCGTAGTCATGGCCGAAGGCGTGTTCGTCCACCACTACCAAGCCGGCCGCGCGGGCCTGGGCTTTGAAAGCTGAGGGGCTGGGCAGGCAGCCGCCGGGGAAGATGTATTGCTGGATAAAGTCCGTGGACTCCAGGTAGCGTTCAAACAGTGCATCGGCAATCACAATGCTTTGGATGCAGGCCTTGCCGCCAGGCTTAAGCATGCGCGCCACAGTGGCGAAATAAGTGGGCCAAAAGCCCTGCCCCACGGCCTCAATCATTTCGATAGAGCACACCGCGTCATACGGGCCATCCTGGATATCGCGGTAGTCCTGCAAGCGCAAATCTACCCGCTCTGCCATGCCCTGGCGCTGCATACGTGCGCGCGCGAAGTCCAGCTGTTCGGTGCTCAGGGTGACGCCGCTTACCCGCGCGCCGTGCTCCAGCGAAGCCATCTCGGCCAGTGCGCCCCAGCCACAGCCGATTTCCAATAGGCGCTGCCCTGGCGCCAGGTCTACTTGTTGCAATGCACGGCGCACTTTGGCGTTTTGCGCTTGCGACAAACTTTGCGTCAGGTCGCCGCCAAACAGGGCCGACGAATAGTTCATGGTCGGGTCTAGCCACAAGGCATAAAAATCATTGCCCAGGTCGTAATGGGCATGGATGTTTTTCTTGCTGTTGCTGCGCGTATTGCGCTGAAGCAGGTGCCTGATCCGGTAGGCCAGGCGACCCAGCCAACTGCCGAAAATCACGCGATCCACTTCGGCGCGGTTTTGCACCAGCACGCGCAACAAGCCGGTCAAGTCCGGCGTGGTCCAGTCACCATCGATAAAGCTCTCGGCAAAGCCGATGTCGCCGGATTTCAATGCGCCGGTAAACGCGGTCCAGTTTTTCAGGTGCAGCGTGGCATGTGGATTGGCACTGTCGCCAAAGCGCTGCACACTGCCATCGGGCAGATGCAGCGTGATGCTGCCGTGGCGGATTTTTTGCAGCAATTGCAACACCGTGCGCG
>CAMCJY010000037.1 GCA_945875225.1 Comamonas sp. lk
GAAGACCTGGTGCTAAAAGCCAACCGCTTGGCGCTTTTGCAGCAATTGCACAAGGCCATGAACCGCGTGGCCGACTTATCCAAGCTAGCCGCTTAAACAGCTTGTAGCACCATGAAACTTTGCATCCTCGACCGCGACGGCACGATCAACGAGGACAGTGATGAATACATCAAGTCCGCGCAGGAGTGGATACCGCTGCCTGGCGCGCTGGAGGCCATTGCGCGCATCAACCATGCCGGTTGGCATGTGGTGGTGGCCAGCAACCAGTCGGGGCTGGGGCGTGGGTTGTTTGATGTGGCAGCGCTCAATGCGATGCACGCCAAAATGCACAGCATGCTGGCCGCGGTGGGCGGGCGCATTGACGCCGTTTTTTACTGCCCCCACAGCCCGGCCGAAAATTGCCAGTGCCGCAAACCCGCTTCTGGCTTGTTTGAGCAAATTGCCGAGCGTTACGGCATGGGCCTGGCCACCATGCCAGCGGTGGGTGACACTTCGCGCGACATGGTTGCCGCTATTGGAGCGGGCTGCACGCCGCATGTGGTGCAAACCGGTAAAGGCGCACTGTGGCGCGGCCAGCCTTTGCCCGAGGACTTTCCGCCGCAAACTATGGTGCATGCAGACCTGTCCGCGTTTGCGGACTATTTGGTAACGCGTAGCTAGCGCCTGGCTTTACCTGCGCAACAGATTTATGCCATTCATTCGCTCGGTTTTGCACATGCTGTGGATGATGGCCACCGTAGTACCTTTTGCGATTGCGATTTTGGGCGCTTCTATTTTTATCCGGGGCAATCCGCTTTGGGCCATGGCGCGCGCCTGGTTGCGTACCGCGATTGCCGGTGCGCGTGTGATTCTGGGTATCCGGGTACGCGTCAGCGGCTGGGAGCATTTGCCCACTGGAGAAAACAGCCCGGCCGTTTTGCTCGTCAAGCACCAGTCCACGCTGGAGACCTTTTTGCTGCCTTCGCTCATGCCGCATCCGCTGGCGTTTGTGTTCAAAAAAGAGTTGATGTATGTGCCGTTTTTTGGCTGGGCCATGAGCCGCCTCGACATGATTCATATTGACCGCAGCCAGCGTTCGCAGGCCTTTAACAAGGTCGTTTCGCAAGGCCAAGAATTGCTCGCCCGCGGGGTCTGGATCATCATGTTTCCCGAAGGTACGCGCACACCGCGCGGCGAAAAAGGCCTGTACAAAGCTGGCGGCACCCGCCTGGCCATTGAAACCGGCGCGCCCGTGTTTCCGATAGCGGTGAATTCGGCCCGCGTTTGGCCGCGCAAAGCCTTTATCAAATACCCTGGCCTGGTCGATGTGTCCATCGGCCCGGCGATCGCCAGCGAAGGCCGCAGTCCGGACGAAATGATGCGCGAAGTAGAGACCTGGATCGAGGCCGAAATGCGCCGTCTGGACCCCGACGCTTACCCGCAAAAGCCTTAGCGCACCAGAGCACTCGGGCCATGCATCCGCTACTGCGCTACACCCTGGATTTGTTTGAATCCCTGGGCTCTGCGCCACCGGCTAAAACTGCGCTCCCCAATCTGCCCGCGCGCACGCCTCGCCGCGCTATCAAACCCGATGTGTCCAAGGCACCAAGCGATAAGGTCTCGATTGCTGGGCCATCCGAAGAGACAGTCTTTGCCCATCCCCAAGCCACGCGCAGCCTGCGTTTGCAAGGGGTACAGGTAGCGTTTTCGCTAGTGCGTGCGCGCCGGCGCAGCATCGGCATGCGCATCGGGCCCGATGGCTTGAGCGTGCGCGCACCGCGCTGGACCTCCTTGCTCGAAATCGACCAGGTCTTGCTAGCACGTGCCCAGTGGATAGTGCGCAAACTGCACGAAAGCCGGGAGCGGCATACGCACTTGCAGCAAACCCGTATCGACTGGTGCGATGGCGCGGTCTTTCCTTACTTGGGCGGACTGCTGCGTTTGCATCTGGATCCTTCGCACGGCTTTAGCGCGGTGGGCGCGGCTTTGGCAGAGGTCCAGGGCGGGCAGGATGGGCCGCTGTTGCGCGAGTTGCGCATCGCGCTGCCGGTGGACGCCAGTGCTGCGCAAATCCGCGATGCCACGCAGGCCTGGCTGATGCGCCAGGCCAAGGCCTTGTTTGAGGAGCGGCTCAATCACTTTGCGCCGCAATTGCAAGTGCGCTGGACCCGCTTGTCACTGAGCAATGCCGACAAGCGCTGGGGCAGCGCCAAGAGCGACGGCTCGATCCGCCTGAACTGGCGCTTGATGCATTTTGAGTTGCCGGTGATCGACTATGTGGTGGCGCACGAACTGAGCCATTTGCGGGTGATGAACCACAGCCCGCATTTCTGGCAAACCGTGGGCAGCGTGATGCCCGACTACCCGCAGCACCGCAAAAAGCTCAAAGATCCGACCGCGCCGCTTTGGTGAAGAACCGGCTCAGACCGCCAGGCTGAAGCGGTACACACCATCGCCGCCCAGAGAGCGGCGTAATTTTTTCTGGAACCACAGCATATGCAAGTGCGCCACTGCCTCGCCCATGGCAAAAGTCATCTGGTGCAAGTCCAGCGCGCGCTTGAACAGTACGGGCACCACATCGCGTGCGCTTTGCGGACCAGCTTCGCAGGCCTGCATCACTTCGGCAAGGCGCTCGCGGTGGTGGGTGTGCAGTTGTTCAATGCGCACATGCAAACCGGTGAAAGGCTTGCCGTGCGCCGGTAGCGTCAAAGTATCCAAGGGCAGGGGTTTGAATTTGTCAATCGAGTCCAGAAATAGTTTGAGCGCATCGGCCTCAGGTTCTTGTTCATAGACGCTGACGTTGGTAGAAATGCGCGGCAGCATCATGTCGCCGCCGATCAGTACAGCCAAGTCTTCGCAGTACAGCGCGATGTGCTCGGGTGCGTGGCCGTAGCCGCTGATGCAGCGCCAGTGGCGGCCACCGATTTCCAGCACAGTGCCGTCCATGAGGCGGTGGTAGCTGTCGGGCACCGAAGGAACCAGGTTGGGAAAGTAGTTGGTGCGGGCGCGAACTTGCTCTACCGAACCCTCGTCGTTCATGCCATGGGCGGCGAAGTAGGCGGCCGAGCGTTCGCCGCCAAAGCCGTTGGCGCCCATGCAGGCAAAGCGCGCTACCTGGTAGTCGGCAGCGCTGATCCATAAATCCACTTTCCAGCGTTCGCACAACCAATGCGCCAGACCGATATGGTCCGGGTGCATATGGGTGCAGATAACGCGCAGGATCGGTAAACCTTGCAATTGACTGGCAAAAATTTGTTCCCATTGGGCCTTGGCCTCGTCGCGGTGGATACAACAGTCCACCACGCTCCAGCCCTCAATCGGACCGTTTTCGCCTTCCACGCAATCGCGCAAAAGCCACAGGTTGATATGGTCTAGGGCAAAAGGCAGCGTCATGCGCACCCACAAAATACCGGGCGCCACCTCGATGCTGCCCCCCGGCGTTGGCAGGGCACTGCCCAATGGATAGTGGAGGTGGGATTCGAGGGCGTTCATGGTGCGTGGCTTATGGTTCATAATTGACGTTTACGTAAACGTCAACCCCGATTTTAGACAGCCCGGCCCCCTGCCTCTGTCGCATTGGTTTGTGTCTTGCATCTTGCCCGTTCTTTGTCACCGCCTATGAGCAGTACCTTCAGCATCAGCGACTTGTCACGCGAGTTTGACCTGACCACCCGGGCCATCCGTTTTTACGAAGACCTGGGCTTGTTGCAACCTGAGCGCACCGGCCCGGGCGGGCGCAACCGGGTTTATAGCGTGCGCGACCGCACGCGCTTGAAGTTGACCTTGCGTGCCAAGCGCCTGGGCCTGAGTTTGACCGAGGCCAAGGACATCATCGATACCTACGAAAGTCCGCGCGATAGCGGCATGCAGCTGACCAAGTTTTTGGAAGTGCTGGACGTGCACCGCAGCCGCATTGAAGAGCAGATGGCAGATTTGCAGTCCAATCTGGACGAGATCAAAGTGCACCAGCGCGAAGCGCGGGCCTTGCTGGGCAAGGTGGCGGCAAGCGCGCCCAAAAGCAAAAAACCCAAAACCCCCGCCGCGCATGTCCGCTGATTCCCAGCTTTACCCATTGCTGTGGGAGCGCATTGCCACCAGTTTGGCGCTCCAGGGCATGTCGCAGGCGCTGGGCGTGCGCTTGCTGCGCGCCGAGCCCGGCTGCGTCGAGTTGGCCCTGCCTTATTCCGACAAAGTGACGCAGCAGCAACTTGGATTTCATGGCGGTGCCACCGGCATGCTGGCCGATATTGCTGGCGGCTATGCGGCGCTGACGCTGGCCCCTCTTGGGCTTGAGGTCACCACGGTGGAATACAAAATCAATTTTTTGGCGGCTTTTAAAAATGGCGAATTGCGCGCCACCGGCAAAGTGGTGCGCGCCGGTAAGCGGATTACGGTGGCATCGGCAGAGGTGCTGCATGTGGATGCGAAAGGGCACACTAGCCTGTGTGCGCTGATGCAGCAAACCTTGACTACGGTGCCCGCCAGCGCCTGACCATTTATTGCGAGGGGACTACAAATGACACTACCAGGGCTGGACTTTCAACTTGGCGAAGACGTGGATGCGCTGCGCGAAGCGGTGCATGATTTTGCGCAAGCCGAAATCGCGCCGCGCGCCGCCGCCATCGACCGCGACGACCAGTTCCCTATGGACTTATGGCGCAAGATGGGTGATCTGGGCGTGCTGGGTATTACCGTCGAAGAAGAATATGGTGGCTCCGCCATGGGCTACTTGGCCCATATGGTGGCCATGGAAGAGATTTCGCGCGCCAGCGCTTCGGTGGGTTTGTCGTACGGCGCACACAGCAATTTGTGCGTCAACCAGATTCGCCGCAATGGCACGCCCGAGCAGCGCCAGCGCTACCTGCCCAAGCTGATCAGCGGCGAGCACGTGGGCGCCCTGGCTATGAGCGAGCCCGGTGCGGGTAGCGATGTGCTGTCCATGAAGCTGCGCGCACAGGAAAAGGGTGGTTACTTTGTGCTCAATGGCAGCAAGATGTGGATCACCAACGGCCCAGATGCGGACACCCTGGTGGTCTATGCCAAAACCGATCCGGAGCTGGGCGCGCGCGGCGTCACGGCTTTTTTGATTGAAAAAAGCATGCCGGGTTTCTCGGTCGCGCAAAAACTCGACAAGCTGGGCATGCGTGGCAGCCACACGGGCGAGCTGGTGTTTAACAATGTGGAAGTGCCTTTGTCCCAGGTGCTGGGCGGGCTCAACAATGGCGCCAAGGTCTTAATGAGTGGCCTGGACTATGAGCGTGCGGTGCTGAGCGGTGGGCCTTTGGGCATCATGCAAGCGGTGATGGACAACGTCATGCCCTATATCCACGAGCGCAAACAATTTGGCCAAAGCATTGGCGAGTTCCAGCTGATTCAGGGCAAGGTGGCCGATATGTACACCGTGCTGCAAGCGGGCCGCTCGTTTGCGTACATGGTGGCGAAAAACTTGGACGCCTTGGGCAGCGAACATGTGCGCCGCGTGCGCAAAGACTGCGCTAGTGTGATTTTGTGGACTGCCGAAAAAGCCACCTGGATGGCCGGCGAAGGCGTGCAGATATTTGGTGGCAATGGTTATATCAACGACTACCCCTTGGGCCGCTTATGGCGCGATGCCAAACTCTATGAAATCGGTGCTGGCACCAGCGAAATTCGCCGTATGCTCATCGGCCGTGAATTGTTTTCTGAAACCGCCTAAACCTTGTAGCGCAAAGCTGAACTTATATGACCCAGTTAAATGATTTATTTGCCCGCAACCGCAGCTGGGCGGCTGAAATGGAGCGCAAGCAGCCGGGTTTTTTTACCGGCTTAACGGCGCAGCAAAAGCCGCGCTATATGTGGATCGGTTGTTCAGATAGCCGTGTGCCCGCCAACCAGATCATCGGCCTGGCGCCCGGTGAAATTTTTGTCCACCGTAATGTGGCCAATGTGGTGGTGCATTCCGATTTGAACGCCTTGTCCACCATCCAGTTTGCGGTGGAGCGTTTGAAGGTGCGTGATATTTTGCTGGTTGGCCACTACGGTTGCTCCGGCGTGCAGGCGGCGCTGGAAGGTGCGCGCATTGGGCTGGCGGACAATTGGCTGCGCCATATCCAGGACGTTCGCGACCGACACCAAGCCTTGATCGACGCCGCCCCCGAGGCCGCTCGCGCCAATATTTTGTGCGAGCTCAATGCGGTGGAGCAAGTGCTCAATGTGGCGCAAAGCACCGTCTTGCAAGACGCCTGGGCGCGCGACCAGGAGGTGACGCTGCACGCCTGCGTCTATGGCCTGCACGATGGCTTGCTCAAAGACTTGTACATGCATTTGGGGGGCAAAGACGATATTGCTGCCATCTACCGCGCGGCGATTGCCGCCATCGCCGCTGCGCCCCGCTAAGCCTAAACCGCTATGTTCCCCACCCGTCTGGACTCGCCGCTGGCCTATGACATCGCCAAGGCGATGATGGACGGCTTTAACCGCCACTATCGCCTGTTTCGCACCGAGTCTGCGCGCGCCAAACACCGCTTTGAAACCGCGGACTGGCATGGTCAGCAACGCGCCCAACGCGAGCGCATCGAGTTTTACGACTTGCGGGTGCTGGAATGCTCCAACCGTCTGGAGCGTGAGTTCAAGGCTGGTGAGCAGCCCATGGAGGTCTGGCAACAAATAAAGCTGCTCTACATCGGCTTGCTGGTGGACCACCACCAACCGGAGCTGGCTGAAACTTTTTTCAACTCGGTGACCACCAAAATACTGCACCGCAGCTATTTTCAGAACGACTTTATTTTTGTGCGCCCTGCGGTCAGCACCGAATACATCGAGAGCAACGAGGCCGAGAGCCGCCCCACCTACCGCGCCTACTACCCCACACGAGAAACCATGCAAGCCACGGCGCTGCGCATCGTCCATGACTTTGACCTGCGTCTCGGCTTTGAAGACCTGGAGCGCGATACCGCGCGGGTAGCGCAAGTCATGCGCCAGCAGTTAGGCGACTTTGCCCTGCGCGCCAATTTTCAGGTGCAGGTGCTCACCGGCTTGTTCTTTCGCAACAAGGGCTGCTATATCGTCGGCAAGCTGATCAACGGTTTCCAGGAGTTGGGCTTTGCGCTACCGGTATTGCATGGCAAGACCGGCTTGCTGCGCATCGACGCTGCCTTGTTTGGCGAAGAAGACCTGCTGATGCTATTTAGTTTTGCGCGCGCTTACTTCATGGTGGACATGCAAGTGCCATCGGCCTATGTGCAGTTTTTGCGCAGCCTGATGCCGCGCAAACCGCGCAATGAAATCTACAACGCGCTGGGCCTGGCCAAGCAAGGCAAGACGCTTTTTTACCGCGACTTTTTGCACCACCTGCGCCACTCTACCGACAAGTTCCGCATTGCGCCGGGCATCAAGGGCATGGTGATGCTGGTGTTTGACCAGCCTAGCTTTCCCTATGTGTTCAAAGTCATCAAAGACTTTTATCCGCCGCCCAAAGACACCTCGCGCGAGCAAATCAAAGGTAAATATTTGCTGGTCAAGCAACACGACCGGGTGGGGCGCATGGCCGACACCTTGGAATACAGCGGCGTGGGTTTTCCCTTGAGTCGCTTTGAGCCGGAGTTATTGGCCGAGATTGAAAAATTTGCGCCCAGTCAATTGCAAGTCAACACCCGCAGCGATGGCACGCAAGAAGTCATCATTAGGCATGTGTACATCGAGCGGCGCATGATTCCGCTCAACATTTACCTGCAGGAAGCATTTGATGCCGGCGGTGCCGATGAGGCCAATGCCTCGGCCAACGCTGAGCGCGCACGCGGACAGATTTCGCGTGGCGTGGTGGAGTATGGCAATGCCATCAAAGACCTGGTGGCTGCCAATATTTTCCCCGGGGACATGCTGTGGAAAAACTTCGGCATTACGCGCCACGGCAAGGTGGTGTTTTATGACTACGACGAGATCGAGTACATCACCGATTGCAATTTCCGCCGCGTGCCTGCGCCGCGCAATGAAGAGGAAGAAATGTCTGGTGAGACCTGGTACAGCGTAGGTCCCAAAGACGTTTTCCCCGAAACCTTCACTCCGTTTTTACTAGGCAACCCGGAAGTGCGCAAAGTCTTTATGGAGCACCATGCCGACTTGCTGGACGTGGATTTTTGGCAAGGGCATAAAGACCGCATCGCCCAAGGCTATGTACACGATGTGTTTCCCTATGACCGGGAAAAACGCTTTGAAACCGATTGATGAACCCAGCTAACTTGAGGAACCCCACCATGCAAGACCCTATCGTGATTGTTAGCGCTGCCCGCACCCCCATGGGCAGTTTCCAGGGCGATTTTTCCAGCCTGGCCGCCCATGACCTGGGCGGTGCCGCTATCCGCGCTGCTGTGGAGCGCGCAGGCATCGCGCCTGATGCCGTTGGCGAAGTGCTTTTTGGCAACTGCCTGATGGCTGGCCAGGGCCAGGCCCCGGCGCGCCAGGCGGCCTTTAAAGGCGGCTTGCCGCAAAGCGCTGGCGCGGTGACGCTGTCCAAAATGTGCGGCTCGGGCATGCGCGCGGCTATGTTTGCGAACGATATGTTGGCGGCGCACAGCCAGGATGTGCTGGTGGCTGGCGGCATGGAGAGCATGACCAATGCGCCTTACCTCTTGCTCAAAGGCCGAGGCGGTTACCGCATGGGCCATGACAAGGTCTATGACCACATGATGCTTGACGGCCTGGAAGATGCTTACGAAGCGGGCCGCAGCATGGGCACCTTTGGCGAAGACTGCGCCGCCAAATACAGCTTTACCCGCGCCGAACAAGACGCATTTGCTACCGCTAGCGTGCAGCGCGCGCAAACGGCCATTGCCAGCGGCGCCTTCGCCACCGAAATCACACCTGTCACTGTGAAAGAACGCAGCGGCGAGCGCGTGGTGAGTATGGACGAGGGCCCGGGCAAGATCAAACTGGACAAAATCCCCGGTCTCAGGCCGGCATTCAAAAAAGACGGCACGATTACCGCAGCCTCCAGCTCGTCCATCAACGACGGCGCAGCCGCTATGGTCTTGATGCGCGCCAGCACCGCAGCCCAACTAAGCTGCAAACCACTGGCCCGGATCGTCAGCCATGCCACCCACGCCCAAGCGCCCGAATGGTTTGCCACCGCACCGCTGGGCGCAACACAAAAAGCCTTGGCCAAAGCCGGCTGGGCCGTGGGCGATGTGGACTTGTGGGAAATCAACGAAGCCTTTGCCGTGGTGCCCATGGCGCTGATGAAAGAGTTGGGCATCGGGCACGACAAAGTCAACGTTAACGGCGGCGCCTGCGCCCTGGGCCACCCCATAGGCGCGTCTGGCGCGCGCATCATGGTGACGCTTTTGCATGCGCTTAAGGCGCGGGGCCTCAAGCGCGGGCTGGCGACGCTGTGCATTGGCGGCGGTGAGGCGACTGCGGTGGCGCTGGAAATGCTGTGAGTATCTTGCACTTATTGGATGGCTGAACCTGGGTGAAGTCAATGCGCGGGCCTGGCGGAAGTTACTTAATGATGACAAAACTTACCGGTCAATGCCAGTGCGGTGCAGTGCGTTTTTCCGTAACCGGTAAGCCGGTCACGGCTTTTGTGTGCCATTGCACGCAATGCCAGCGCCAGTCCGGCAGTGCCTTTGGCATGGCGGCTTGGTTAGATCAGGCAGAGCTGCATCTGGAGCGTGGCCAGTTGAAGGAATGGATTCGCCAAACCCCTAGTGGCAAGCAGATGGCTTGCCGGTTTTGCGTCGACTGTGGAAGCCGTTTGTTTCACCAGGTGCTGGGCTCAAGCTACCTGAGCGTGAAGCCGGGTAGCCTGGACGACCCTTTGCAATTTTCACCGGTAGCGCACATTTGGGTAGCAAGTAAACAAGCCTGGGTTGACATCCCGCCACATTGTTTGCAGTTTGAAGGCAACCCAGAAAGTGTGGGCGCTTTGATGCAGGCTTGGCAGGCGGTGCACTAGCAATTCAGATAATGCACGCCAAATTTTTGCTTGTGCTTGCAAAAATTCAGACTTCTCGGGTGCGCTAACCGGTCAAAGTAAAATAGACGAAATTTCGTCGAAAGGCCCCCATGGACGCATTGCTGGCAAAAACAAGTATCGGTATTTCTGAACTGCGCGAAGCCCCGGCCCGGGTGTTTGAGCAGGCGGGCGACGAGGCGCTGGTCGTGCTTAACCACAACAAGCCGGCCGGCTATATCGTCTCCCAGGTGTGGATGGAGCGCGTGCTAGATGCCTTGGCTGACCGGGTCGTTGCCGATAAGGCGAATGCGCGCTTGAGCACGCTCAAAAGCGCGCGGGTGATCGACCCCTCGGACCTGTGAGCCAAAGCTATACCTTGGCCATACACCCGCAAGCCGAACGGGAGTGGGCCATGCTGGACGAGGCGGTGAAAAAACGCTTTACGTCCAAATTGATCAAGCAACGCTTGGTCAGTCCGCGTGTTGCTAAAGACGCATTGCATGGCGCGCCCGATTTGTACAAGATAAAAATCACCTCGCCCCAGTACCGCCTCGCGTACCATGTAGACGACAAGCGGCGACAACTGACGATTCTGGCGATCAGTACCCGCGACGATGTGTACGAGCTATTGGGCCAAAGGCTTTAAACGGTTTTCCTGACTCCACTAAATCATCCAAAATTTTGGCCCACTGTAGCTAGAACTTTTATGCTCCTCACTCCCCACCAGGAAGCCATTCGCGATGCGGTGCGCGAATTTGCGCAAAACGAACTGTGGCCTAACGCCCCGCGCTGGGACAAGGAGCACACTTTCCCCAAAGAGGCGCACAAGGGGCTGGCGGCGCTAGGGGCTTACGGCATTTGCGTGCCCGAGGAATACGGCGGCGTGCAGCCCGATTACCTGAGTCTGGCATTGGTGCTGGAAGAAATTGCCGCTGGTGATGGTGGCACCAGCACGGTGATTAGCGTGACCAATTGCCCGGTCAATGCCATCTTGATGCGCTTTGGCAATGCGGCGCAAAAGCAGCAGTGGCTCACGCCTTTGGCCCAAGGCGAGATGCTGGGTGCGTTTTGCCTCACCGAGCCGCATGTGGGTTCGGACGCTTC
>CAMCJY010000038.1 GCA_945875225.1 Comamonas sp. lk
GGATTCTTCCAACTCCATCCAAGCGCCACGCTTGAGACCGCGCGGCAAGAGCATCGCGCCGTAGCGGATGCGAATGAGGCGGCTGACCGCATGGCCCACGGCCTCGATCATGCGGCGCACCTCGCGGTTACGCCCCTCGGAAATCGTCACGCGGTACCAGCAATTACTGCCCTCGCCGCCGCCATCCTGGATGCTGCCAAATTGCGCCATGCCGTCGTCCAGGCGCACACCATCGAGCAACAGGTGCTTCTCGTCGCGGCTCAGGGAACCCAATACTCGTACCGCGTATTCGCGCTCCAAGCCGAAACGCGGATGCATCAGCTGGTTGGCCAGGTCGCCAGAACTGGTAAACAGCAACAAGCCTTCGGTATTGAGGTCTAAGCGCCCTACGGATTGCCACTTGCCTTGTTGCAGCTTGGGCAGCCGTCGAAAGACGGTAGGCCGGTTTTGCGGGTCATCGTGCGTCACCACCTCGCCCACCGGCTTGTGGTAAGCAATAACGCGCGCGGGCGGCGGGTCAATGCGAAAACGCACCGGCTTGCCATTGACCTTGATATGGTCGCCAAACTGAATCCGCTGCCCAATGTGCGCTGGTTCGTTATTGACCGAAATGCGCCCTTCCAAGATCAGACGCTCCATCTCCAGGCGCGAACCCATGCCCGATTGCGCCAAAATTTTGTGCAACTTGGGCGTCTGCGCTTGCGCTTGCAAAATCCGCCGAGGCTCTGCTCCGGCGGCATCGGCATCCTCCAGATCAAAGGCGCCTGACACCACCGCATCAAACAGGCTATCAGACTGCGGCGGCGCACCGTCCGATGCAATGGCCGCGTTGGCAAGCGGCTTGGCTAACGCAATTGCATCGATGGGCAATGCGTCTTGGGCCGTGGGTTTTGTCACAGAAGTGGGCTTTCCTGGGGAATGATCAGACTGGGCTTGCGGGGTCGGCATTGCCGCTTGCGGCACCCGGCGCGGCTAACAGCAGCTCGGCATTCGGGCTGGCGCCTGACACCGCATCGGCCAGCATCTGGACGTTGGCTTGGCCCATCGCTTCCAAGGGCGGTAAATCCCCCAAGCTGGACAGCCCTAAATCATCTAAAAATTGCTTGGTGGTGGCAAACAAAGCCGGGCGCCCTGGCGCCTCGCGGTGGCCGATGACTTCGACCCAACCCCGGTCTTCGAGTTGTTTAAGCAACAAAGAGTTGATGGTGACGCCACGTATATCCTCCATATCCCCGCGGGTCACCGGTTGGCGGTAAGCGATGATGGCCAGCGTTTCCAGCGTGGCGCGGGTATAGCGGGGTGGCTTTTCCGGGTGCAGGCGGTCCAGGTATTCACGCATTTGCGGGCGGCTTTGAAAACGCCAGCCGCTGGCCACTTGGACCAGCTCAATGCCTTTGGCCTCCCACTCTGTTTGCAACTGCGCCAACAGCGCCAGGATATCCTCTTCACCCAAGGCATCCTGAAACAAAGTAGTCATATCGCGCACGCTCAAGGCTTGTTGCCCGCATAGGAGTGCGGTTTCTAGGATTCGCAATGCGTGTGCCAAATTCATGATGCAAGTAGCGGGGGCGGATGGAGCTTGCGCTCAAAGCGTAAAAGAAGCGTGTTCTGGAACCCCAAAGCGGCTGCTCCAAAAAGGCAGCGCGGGTTCAGGCGCCGGGGCGCCTAGAGCGGAGCAGCATTGTAACGAAGGCCCCAATGGGTCAGCAGCGCGGCCAAATTCGGGGGCAAGGGGCTTTCAAAGGCCAGCGGCGCACCGGTAATGGGGTGCGCGAAAGCCAGCCTGAAGGCATGGAGCGCTTGCCGTTCCAGCCCCGGCACGACGGGCCCACCGTAGACGCAATCCCCCAGCAAAGGGTGGCCCAGGGAGGCCATGTGCACCCGGATTTGGTGGGTGCGCCCGGTATGCAGCACGCAATGCACCAGGCAGCCTTGCGGGGCCTGTCCGAGCAAGTAGATATCGGTTCGCGCAGTTTTTCCTGGGGAGGTGGCCAGATCGACGACCGCCATGCGCAAGCGGTTGCGCGGGTCGCGGCCTATGGACGCTTTGACGCTTTGCTGGGCTGTACCGCGCCAAGTGCCTTTGGCCAGGGCCAGATACTGGCGGTGCATGCTGCGCGCCGCGATAGCCTGGACCAAGGCCTCCATGGCCTGGCGGGTGCGCGCCACCACCATCAGGCCGCTGGTATCTTTATCCAGCCGATGCACAATGCCCGCGCGCGGCACCGCGGCCAAACCGGGGTCCATAGCCAAGAGCCCGTTGAGTAAAGTACCACTCCAATTGCCAGGCGCCGGGTGCACTACCAATCCGGCCGGCTTGTCCAGCACATAAACCTGCGCATCCTGGTAGACCACCTGCAAGTCCATGGCCTGTGGCGCAAAGGCCTGGCTTTGCGCTGTGGGACGCAATTCCAACTGCAATGCATCGCCTGCTTTGAGCTTGGCAGCCTGCTTGTACGACTGCACGCCGTTGACAAAAACGCCACCGGCGTCTATCAGCTGCTGCAAGTAATTGCGGGAAAACTCCGGGGCCACCTGCACCAGCACTTTGTCCAGTCGCTGGCCATGCAGATGAAGATCGACGCTGAGCTGGCGCAGTTCCACACCAGCGGCGAGGAAATCTTCGCCCTCATCCTGATCAGCCGCCTCTACAAGGGCGCTCGATATAATGGGATCGGTCTGTTCCAAGAAAGTTTTTACCATGTTGAGCGTCAAATTATCGGTGGTTTACTCGGTGCTTTTGGCGCTGGCAGTGGGCTTATTGGGCGCTTGCTCGACCACCCCTGAAGACAAAACAGCGGGCTTAAGCGCGGACAAGCTGTACAGCGAGGCGCGGGAACTGATGGACTCGGGCCAATGGGACAAAGCAGTTCCCTTTCTGGAAAAACTTGAATCGAGGGCCGCAGGAACCCCCTTAGCCCAGCAAGCTCAGTTAGACAAAGCCTACGCGCAATTCAAAGCAGGAGACAAGGCCCAAGCCATTGCGACACTGGACCGGTTTTTACGGCTGCACCCGGCCAGCTCCGCGCTGGACTATGCGCTCTACCTCAAAGGTTTGTCCAATTTCAATGAAAACCTGGGTATTTTTGGCGCCTACACCGGGCAGGACTTGGCTGAACGTGATCAAAAGGCAGCCAAAGAGTCTTTTGAATCCTTCAAGGAATTAAGCGCGCGCTTCCCGCAATCGCGCTACACCCCGGATGCACTTTTGCGCATGCGCTACATCGTGCAGATGCTCGCCAAAAACGAAGTCTATGTAGCCAAGTATTACTTTAAGCGCGGCGCTTATGTGGCTGCCTTGAACCGGGCGCAAACTGCGGTTGCCGACTACCGCGATGTACCTGCAGTAGAGGAAGCGCTCTACCTCATTTACAAATCTTATGAGGCGCTGGGCATGGCGCAGCTGAGCAAGGACGCAAAACGCGTATTGGAAGCGACCTACCCGGGCAGCGATTTTCTCAGTCCAAATGGCAAAGCCGATACGCAGAGTTGGCTGGACCTCAACAAACTCAATCCCACCAAGCTGGATTGGAGTTTCCCCAATTTCAATTGGTTTAAGTCGAACTAGTCGGGTTTGACGCGGCCACCTCGCCATTGCCAGCATCGGCTTGTCGCGCCTTTCGCAAGCCTTCTAAAGCGTCCAGCCACTGCTGCTCATCGGCCAATCGACGCATAGCGGGTAAGCCCGCCAATAACTTCTTGCCATAGCCTTTTTGCACTAAACGCGGGTCACACACGACCAGAACGCCCCGATCGCTTTCGCTGCGTATCAAACGGCCGGCCCCCTGCTTTAGCGCCAGTGCTGCTTGAGGAAGGTGCAACTCTTTGAATGGGCTTGCGCCGGCCTGCTCTATGGCCAGAGCGCGGGCCCGCACCAAGGGGTCATCGGGCGGGGCGAAAGGCAACTTATCAATCACCAGCATTTGCAGCGCATCGCCGGCAATATCCACGCCCTCCCAAAAAGAGGCGGTGGCGACCAGCACGCTTCCAGCCGCCTCGACCGGGGCTAGCCCAGCGATGCTGGCAGCATGCGAGCGCAAAAAGTTTTCAATCAATAAGCGCTTGGCATCCTGCCCCTGTACCAGCACTTCGATGCCGGTACCGGCCAGGTCATTAGCCAGGGCTTGGGCAATCGCGCGCATAGCGCGCAGTGTGGTGGTGAGCACCATGGTGCGGCCTCCCAAAATGCGGGCTCCTATGGCCACCAGTGCGGCAACCTGCGCGCTGTGATCCTGGGCCGCTGCCGCGTACGCAGCCTCTGGCACATACAGCGCAGCTTGCTCGGCATAGTCAAAAGGACTGGGCACTTGCAAAACCGTATGCCCCGCTAAACCACAGCTGTTCACAAACCAACTGAGTTGGGCATCGGTGCCCAGCGTGGCGGAGGTAAAAATCCAAGACCTACCGCGCCCTAGGTCCTGCTCGGCGGCGCTTGGCAAAAGCGCCTGCATATGCGCCGCAATGGTCAAGGGCGCTTGGTGCAGGCTCAGTTCGGCACCATATTCCAGCCAGCGCAACTGATCCGCCGGCCGCGCTTGTGCAAAAAGGATCAGGCTGTCATGCTTAGCCTGGCAGCGCTGCGCCAGTGTGGCCAGGTCGGGCCAGGCCAGGCCCAGTGAACTGCATGTCTGCAGAGCCCTGTCCAGGCTGTTCAAAATTTGATGGATTGCCCTATCCCAATGGGCTGGCGACAGCATGTCGGGGCTTGCGTCCGTCCAGGATCGTCGGGGCTCTTGGCCGACGGCCGCGGGCAAGGCATGCAAAGCCTTTGTCGCTTGCGCCAGGTCGGCCGCCAGTCCCAGCCAATCAGCCATGCCGCGCGCGGGCCCGCTGTTTTGCGCGGCCAGAAGTTGGGCTAAAGAATGCGCCTGCGCGGTACTCCAGCGTTGTCCCAAAAACTGCACACCGATGTCGCTAAGTTGGTGCGCCTCGTCCAGTATCACCGTGCGCACGCTGGGCAGCAGTTCGGCCACACCCGATGCGCGAACCCCCGCATCGGCAAAAAATAAATGGTGGTTCACCACCACCAGTTCCGCTTGCATGGCACGCTGGCGTGCCTGCAAGGTATGGCAGTTAGCGATTTGCGGGCAGCTCGCGCCCAGGCAATTTTCGCGCGTGGAAGTCACCAAGCCGGCCAGCACCGAATGGTCTTGCAGCGCACCGAGTTCGGCGATATCACCTTGCACTGTGCTGTGGGCCCAGATGCGCGCAGACTCCAGCAATTGCAAATCTTGCGACGAAAAATCATAGGCCGCCTGGTGTGCGGTGGAGAGACGCTGCGCACACAAGTAACTACTGCGCCCTTTGAGCAGCGCCATGCGAACAGGAAAGCCTAAGGCGCGAATCACCCTGGGCAGATCGCGCAAAAAAAGTTGCTCCTGCAAGGTTTTGGTGGCGGTGGAAATGATGACTCGCTCACCGCTGAGCAGCGCGGGCACCAGGTAGGCCAAGGTCTTGCCCACGCCGGTACCGGCTTCCACCGCCAGCACACCCCCTTCTTGCATCACCTTTGCCACCGCATGGGCCATGGTTTGCTGGCCCGGGCGGAGCCGAAATCCATCGAGTTTGCGGGCCAAAACACCCGCTGCGGAAAAAGCGGACTCGACGGCCTGGACCAGAGATGTCATACGCGTTAAATCAATCTCCGCCCTCTTAGGCCGGAACACGGGCCTTACCAAAGCTAAGCCCCACCACCAATATATGCAGCGAAACTTTCACGTCAGACCGGTATCCACTTTGCGGCGCTCAAGGTCCAGAAACTGCGGGGTTTGCATTTCATTGAGGCGCGACACCGTGCGCGGGAACTCATGCGCCAGCGGACCTTCGGTGTAGAGCTCCTCGGGCGGCACTTGGGCCGAGACAATCAACTTGATGTGCCGGTCATAGAGCACATCGACCAACCAGGTAAAGCGCCTAGCCTCGGCGTTGCGGTTGACTGGCATATGGGGCACATCGCTCAGCAGCACCGTGTGGAACTGGCTGGCAATTTCCAAATAGTCATTTTGCGAGCGGGGCCCGCCGCAGAGCTCTTTGAAATCGAACCAGACCACGCCTCCGGCGCGCTTGCGGGCATGGATGCTGCGCTGCTCGATACGTAACACGCGCTCTCCGTCCTGGGCTTCGGCCAAGCTGGCAAAAGCCTGGGCCATGGCCACGTCCGCAATAGGCCCGTTGGGGACATGGTAAAAATCCAAAGCGCCCAAGGCCAAACGGCGATAGTCTGTGCCGTTGTCCACGTTGATGACCTGCATGTGCTGGTTCAAAAATGCAATCGCGCCCAGCACCCGGTCCCGGTGCATACCCCCGGGGTATAAATCATCGGGCTTGAAATTCGAGGTAGTGACAAAGCCCACCTCATGGGTATGCAAGGCCTCGAGCAGGCGATGCAATATCAGTGCGTCGGTGATGTCGGCGACATGAAATTCGTCAAAACAAATCAGCTTATAGCGAAGCGCCATGCGTTCGCCCAGCACGTTAAGTGGGTTGGCGGTACCCTGCAAGTCATGGAGTTCGCGGTGCACCTCGCGCATGAACTCATGAAAATGTAAACGCGCTTTGCGCTTGAGTGGGACCGCCTCGAAAAAACAATCCATCAAAAAACTTTTGCCGCGCCCCACACCACCGTACAAATAGACGCCCCGGGGGATGGGGGGATGGTGGATCAGTTTCTTGAAAGAGTTGCCACGTTTTTCCTTGTAAATGGCCCATTGCTGCGCACACACATCCAAGGCTTGCACCGCACGCAATTGCGCCGGATCGCTGTCGAATCCGCGGTTTAACAACTCTTTTTGGTAGTAAGCAAGCACAGACATAGCGGTCGCTATTGTGCCTTGCAGGCCAGCGCTGCTAGCGCGCCCTACGCAAAAGACACGCCAAGGCCAGGGGCCGGCCTAATCGGTGCGCAAGGGTCAGGCAGCCAATGCTTGGGCGGGCACCTGCACAGCTTGCAATTGCACCCTGTAAGGAGGAAACACGATCTGGAAACGTGAACCCTCCCCGGGGGTACTGGAAATTGACAGTTCGGCGCCATGGCGCTGCACCACGTGCTTGACGATGGCCAGCCCCAGCCCGGTGCCACCCGTGTCGCGCGAGCGGCTGCGATCGACCCGGTAAAAGCGTTCGGTCAGGCGCCCAATATGCTCCTGCGCAATACCCATGCCCTGGTCATAGACTGCAAATTGGGCACCCCCCTCTTCCGTCACGCTGGCAATGACACGAATGGACTTTTCAGCCGGCGTGTAGCGCACCGCGTTGCCGATCAGGTTAAAAAAGGCGCTGTGCAATTCTGAAGCGGAACCGGCCAGCGACAAACCCGTCTGAATTTCAAAGCTCATACTGTGGGCTTGCCCCCACAAGACGCGCGATAACTCGCCCGCTTCCTGCCGGCATTGGTCCACCAGCAAACTGACATCCACCCACTCTTGCGTTGAAGGCAGCGGACTACCCTCGAGCCGCGAAAGCGTCAGCAGATCGCTCACCAAAGACTGCATACGCGAGGCCTGTTGCGCCATTAAATCCAGATAACGCGCGCGTTCAGTCGCATTGAGCGACAGGGTTTGAAGTGTTTCCACAAAGCCACCGAGTACCGTCAGCGGAGTCCGGATTTCGTGCGATACATTGGCCACAAAATCGCGGCGCATGGCCTCGGCCTGCTCCACTGCAGTGACATCGCGCGACAGCAGCAGGCTTCGCCCTGCCCCGTAGGGATGCACATGCACCGACAGCCGCACCGGCAAGGTGATGGTACTAGCGCGGCCCGGCATCAGCACATCTTTTTCAAAGTCTTTAGCAGCAAAGTAGGCGGCAAAGCTTGGATCACGCACCAAATTCGCAAAATGCTGCTCCAAATCGCGCCGCGCGTCCAGACCAAAATGCAGTCCCGCTGAATCGTTAAACCATTCAATGCGGAAATCCTTGTCCAGCATCACCACGCCATTAGGCGAAGCCTGCATAGCGGCTAAAAATTCCTGCAAGCGCTCATCACGCTGCTGCACCGCACGTTCGTTATTGCGCAGTAAGCGGCGGATACGATTGGAAAACTCGCCCCATAGGCCAGACTGAACTGCCACTTCACGGGTTTCATCGCTGCGCAACCAACGCATAACGCGCAAACCCCGCGATAAATCCCACAAGAGCCAAAAATAGGTGGCCGCTAAGGCGCCCACCAAGGCGGCGGCCACCATAGCGCCTTGGGCTGGCGCAAAAACGCGCATGAAAATAGCAGCGAGTAATGCGCCCACGCCCTGGAACAAGGCAAAACTAAGCAGGCGAAATAGCATGCAATGCTGGCGGCAATTGGCTTACTTAGCCCGCCAAATCGCTAGGCTGCGCTTGAAGTTGGGGTTTGGCCGTCAGGCGGTAACCAGCGCCGCGAACGGTCTCCACCATAGCGGCGGCCTCGCCCAAGGCTTCTCGCAGGCGCTTGACGTGCACATCCACCGTGCGCTCTTCAATATAGACATGGTCACCCCAGACCTTATCGAGCAACTGCCCTCGGCTGTGCACGCGCTCAGCATGCCCCATGAGGTATTGCAAAAGCTTAAATTCTGTCGGGCCCAGTTTGATCGCCTGGTCGTTGAAGGACACCCGGTGGGTGGCCGAATCAAGGCGCAAGCCCGATATCAAAATAGCTTCGTCTTTCATTTGCGGAGCGCGGCGGCGCAACACCGCACGCACCCGTGCGAGCAATTCTTTGGTGGAGAAAGGCTTGGCGATGTAATCGTCCGCACCCGCATCCAGGCCCGCGACACGGTCTGCCTCGTCGCCACGGGCCGTCAGCATAATCAGCGGCACCGCCTTGGTTCGCTCATTTCCGCGCCAGCGTTTGGCTAGCGACAGGCCGCTTTCCCCGGGCAACATCCAGTCCAGCAAAATCAGATCGGGCAGCGCCGCGTCGATTTCGCGCTGCGCACTGATACTGTCCATAGCCCAAATCGGTCGAAAACCGTTGTGCCGCAAGTTCACTGCGATCAGTTCGGCAATCGAAGGTTCATCCTCGACTAACAGCACCGTAGGCGCGTTTCTCATTTAATCGCCTGTTCCACCTGGGCCATGCTGCTGTGGCGCACGTCTTCGCCTTTGACCACATAAATGATGAACTCGGCGATATTTTTGGCGTGGTCACCAATGCGCTCGATCGCTTTGGCCAGAAACAGGAGGTCCAGACTGGCTGAAATCGTGCGCGGATCTTCCATCATGTAGGTGATGAGTATGCGCACAAAGCCATCAAACTCCCGGTCAATCTCGTCGTCTTCTTTCAAAATACTCAACGCGGCGTTGACATCTAAGCGGGCAAATGCATCGAGCGCCTTGTTAAGCAAACCAGAGGCCAACTCTCCAGCGTAACGTAACTCGACTGTCGGCAAGGAGCGCGGTGCGCCGGCGTCAATGATCGAACGCGCCATGCGCGCGATTTTGGCTGCCTCATCACCTACGCGCTCCAAGTTGGCGGTGGTCTTGGAGATAGCAATCAGCAAGCGCAGGTCGCGCGCCGTCGGTTGGCGCCGGGCAATGATCGAAGACAAATCCCGATCAATCTCGATTTCCATGGCGTTCACGCGGGCCTCGGCCACTGCGACTTCCTCGGCCGCTTCCAAACTGCGGTTGGAAAGCGCCTTGATGGCGCCAAGTATCTGGGATTCAACCAGTCCACCCATTTCCATGACCTGGGATGACACCGAGGTCAATTCAGAGTCAAATTGGGATGAGAGATGCTTATCTGGCATGGGATTTCCTCATTGAGTTTAAATAGGGGGAAAAAGTTGGCAGGGTGTAGCGCCAGCCTAGCCGAAACGGCCGGTTATATAGTCTTCGGTCTCTTTGCGCTGCGGTTTGAAAAACATTTGCTTGGTCTCGCCGAACTCGATCAAGTCACCCAAATACATATAGGCCGTGTAGTCGCTGCAACGAGCCGCCTGCTGCATGTTATGCGTCACGATGACTACGGTGTAATCTGCCTTGAGTTCCACAATCAACTCTTCCACCTTGGCTGTGGATATTGGGTCGAGCGCTGAGCAGGGCTCATCGAGCAACAACACCTCCGGTTTGATCGCAATTCCACGGGCGATACACAGGCGCTGTTGCTGCCCGCCCGATAGGCTAGAGCCATTTTGTTGCAATTTATCCTTGACCTCCGTCCACAGTGCCGACTTACGTAAGGCCCATTCCACCCGCTCTTCCATATCGCTTGTGCTGAGGTTTTCAAACAACTTGACGCCAAAGGCCACATTGTCATAAATCGACATCGGGAAAGGCGTCGGCTTTTGGAACACCATACCCACTTTCGCACGAAGCAAGGCCACATCGTCTTTGCTTTTGAGCAAGTTTTCGCCATCAAGCAATATCTGCCCTTCGGCGCGCTGCTCTGGATACAACTCAAACATACGATTGAGCACGCGCAAGAGCGTGGACTTACCGCAACCTGAAGGACCAATGAACGCGGTGACACGCCCCTCCGGGATGTCCAAATTGATGTCTTTCAATGCCTTGAATTTTCCATAATAAAAATTCAGGTCTCTAATTGAAATCTTGGTGCGGGCAATGCTGGTATCTGTGTTTTGCATGGTCATAGTATTCCCGAAAAGTTAGGTTTTTTGACGCGTCAACACACGCGCCGCGATATTGAGGCCGAGCACCGCCAGGGTGATCAGGAATACGCCCGCCCAAGCGAGCTTCTGCCAATTTTCGTAAGGACTCATCGCAAACTTAAATATGGTTACCGGTAAGCTGGCCATAGGCTCGCTTAAATTGGAGGTCCAAAATTGGTTGCTTAAGGCAGTGAACAACAGAGGAGCAGTTTCGCCCGCGATCCGCGCCACCGCCAGCAGTATGCCGGTAATCACCCCCGAGCGCGCCGCCTTCATGGTGATACTGCCAATCACTTTCCATTTAGGCGCACCCAAGGCATAAGCGGCCTCGCGCAGCCCGGAGGGCACGAGCCGCAGCATATCTTCGGTAGTGCGAATGACCACAGGAATGACGATT